>JANWKK010000267.1 GCA_025451425.1 Gemmatimonadaceae bacterium | reverse complement strand
GTCATCGGCGCGCACTACGATCACCTGGGCCGATCGCCGCAGTTCGCCAGAGATCCCGAGCTCGTATTCACCGCCCGCCTCGGCGCCGACGACAACGCGTCGGGCACGGCAGGCGTTCTGGAATTGGCGCGACGATTTGCGCTTCGGCCCGCGAGACGCTCGATCTTGGTCGTCAACTTCGATGCTGAAGAGCTTGGGCTGGTAGGCTCGAGCGTTTTCGTCTCCCACGCGCCGATCCCGCTTCAATCGATCGTGTTCATGCTGAATCTCGACATGATCGGCCGGCTCTCGGGCAACGTACTTTTCGTCGATGCCATTCCGGAGAAACCGCCGATGCGTCGTATCGTCGATAGCGCCGTCACGGCTGCCGGGCTGCACGTTCAGTACACTTCAATCATTGCCGACCGTTCCGATCACGCCAGCTTCTCGGCCGAGGGCGTGGCGGTCGCCGCCTTATTTACGGGCTTTCACCCGGACTATCACAAGGCGTCAGACGTCGCGTCCCGGGTGAACTACGTTGGCCTCGCACGAGTCATCGACGCGGCGGAAGGAATCGCACGCGCCGAGGCGGACCGATAGGAGAGTAGAGAGTAGAGAGTAGAGGGTACCCAAACTCTCTGCCCTCAACTCTCTACCCGCGTGTGCATTGCGCGATACCGAGCCGCGTCATAAGTAGGAGGCAGGGCAGATGGCAAATTGGGTAAAGCTCACGAACGTCGGCTCGGGCTTCGCCGCTGAGCTCCTCGTCGAACGGCTGCGCGGCGCGGGGCTGCACGCGCGCAGCTCGGGCGACGTCGGAATGTTCGGCGCTGGGTTCATGGGCCCGACGGCGCGCGGCATCGACGTCTTCGTCCTCGGCAACGAGCTGAGCGCTGCTCGCGAGATCCTCGAGGAAACCAATGAGCCTGATTAACAAGCGAGTAACGCTTGCCGCGTGCAGGCTCGCCTTGTTCTACACCGCGTTTGTCGCGCTCGAGATCCTCGCACTCTGGGTTGCGTCAGCAGTAAATATTTGGCTGACAATTCGCGAGCTCTTTGGAGTATCCGTCTTGCTGATGATTCCGTTCGCCGGAGCGTTTCTCCTCCTCGCGCTCGCTCGGCGACTGGGCCTCGTGGCCTTCTGGATTATCCTCATTGGCCTTTGGGTCTTACCGTTTGCGCTCGCGAAGACGTTTCCTACGCCGCTTCTGTTCCCACTGATTTTTCTTTCTTGGTCGATTCTCGCGCTTCCACTGTGGGTGATTGGCCAGGTCGGTATCCCGCGTCGATCGTCATTCGGACTTGGTCTGGGGCCGGTACGCATCTCGCCTTCAATGGCGTTGCTCGCGTGCTGGGTTTTCTTGCTCGCCGGTGTGAGGCTCTTCGGATCCCTTGCTGACTACCCGGAGATGGGCGTACTCAGCATCCGGATCGCTGAACCGCTCGCGTGGATCTGGGGCGTAGCTCCGCTCCTCCTCTCTGCCTTCGCCATCCAGCACGTATGGCGCGGTACGGCGAAACCAGTCACCGCCTAACGAAAGCGGGCGGCTGTGTCATCAGCCGCCCGCTCCTGATTACTACGTCAGACTAGTTCGCGGCTTTCGGCCTCGGCAGCGCCGTCGGTGGGAGCAGCTTGTTCAGACGCATGTAATTCGAGATCTGGCTGTAGTGATCTGCCATGTCGAGGGCGTGGCCGAGGACCATGTTCGCGCGCGTGATCTGGCGCGATTGGCCGCCGAAGGTCAGCGTGATCTGATCGGCAAGCTTGGCGTCGTCGAGCTGGGCGAACGCGTCCTCGCAGAACTTGAACGACTCCTTCAGCTTCGCAACGAGCGTGTCCTTCGGCCACTTCGCCTTGATCGAGTCGGCCGTTGCCGAGTCCTTCGCCGGCACCGTCGCCTTCATGGAGCCGAAATTGTTACAGAAGAAGTAATTGTCGCTCGCGACGTGCTGAGCGATGAAGCCGATGCTGAGCTGCGCGGCCGTCGGCTTGTACCCGAAGATCGACTCGGGGATCGAGTCGAAGGCCTGGGCGATGATGCGCTGAAAGCGCATCGTACTACCACGAAACGTCGTCGTGATCGGATTCGCCGGCGGCGTCCCAGAGGGCTGTTGGGCAACCGCGGTCGCCGGGAGCGCCAGCACCAGCAAGGCAACGAAAGAGGTTTTCATGTGCTTGTCCGCCGCAAAGGTTGGGGTGATTCTGAGTGTCGGGAACCTATCGCGCAACGGTGGAAAATGACCGGAGATCGTAAACTCGTGGTCGAGTCCGAACGGCTGGACCTCGTCCTCGAGTCCACCGAGTCGGCGCTCTCGCGGATCGAAGCGCTGAGCCCCGCCGACCGTGCCGAGGTATCGCCAGAATGGCTCGTACGCATGCGCAGCTCGGCGCCGAGTCCGTGGACGCACGGCTTCGCGATGGTGGAACGCGCGTCGGGCGCGACGGTCGGCAGTTGCGCTTACAAAGGGCCGCCTGACGTAGAGGGGGTCGTGGAGATCGCCTACGGTGTCGAGCCGGCCTACCGCGACCGCGGTTTTGCCAAGGAGGCGGCCGCGGCTCTCGTCGACTACGCGACTCAGGCGGGCGTGCGTTTAGTTCGTGCTCACACCCGCCCCGAGAACGGCGCATCGGCTCGCGTCCTCGAATCGTGCGGATTTGCTTGCCTTGGCGAGGTCGTGGACCCCGAAGATGGACTCGTATGGCGCTGGGAGCGTCGAGATGGGTAATGGTGATAGGTGCTAGGGGCTAGGTGCTAGAAGCGTCCTGAACTAGCACCGAGCACCCAGCACCTAGCACCCGCATCTACGCCCCAGCGTGACCCACCACACAATTTTCTCTGCCTAACGAGCGATTTGGAGCGGGCTCGGCTTCACATCGTGACGAGATTCGTGACGTGCATAACAGCGGGAGCGTCACCCCGCTGATATCTACTCGCCCACCTATACACGCCCACTTCAACAGGACGTCGTCATGGCAATCTGGAAGGAACCGACCACATCCAAAAAGGACACGACGATAATGACCCCAACCGCTGAACCAGCACTGCAGAAAGAGCCCGAGTTCCATCCCGTTGACGTCGTCCCGCAGTCGGCTCGTCGAGCGGTGCCGCGTGAGGCGAAAGAGTCCGTCATCGCTGCCGACATCAACATCACCGGCAAGATCGACGGCACGGGCCATGTCCGGATCGCCGGTCGCTTCGAAGGCGACGTCCACATCCAGGGCGACCTCACCATCGACGCCGGAGCCAAGCTCACCGGCGGCGTCAGCGCGAACTCCGTCACCATCGGTGGCGAGATCGAGGGCAACATTGAGAACGCCGCGAACGTCGACATCCTCGCAACGGGAATCCTCAATGGCGACCTCAAGGCCGGCACGCTCAGCGTCGCCTCGGGCTCCCGAATGCGCGGGCGCGTCGAGTTCGGCTGGGGCGATGACCGCGATAAGCTTCCCGAGAAGTCGTCGTCGAAATCCGCGCTTAGCCTTGGGAATCGTCACGCCTCGTGAGTAGCCTCAGGAGGACTCCGGCGGGTGCGACGCGCACCTGTCCACACTGCCGGGCGGTGATTCTGCAGAGCACGAGCGTTTGCCCTTCGTGCAAGAAGCACGTGCGGTTTGGTGGTGTGGGTGGAGACACGGTCGTCTCCACCCTCACTCCGCTGCGTGTCGAGGGTGCGATTCGGCATCCGGACGTCGGGGAAGCTTGGGAGTACGCGGTGATGATTACGATCACCAACGACCGCGGCGAGGAGACCGCGCGCCAGATCGTCGGCGTCGGCGCCATCCCACCGGGCGAGCAGCGGAAGTTCAGCTTCTCCGTCGAGGTTTTCACGCCGGCTGGCAGGGTCGAGCAAGACGCGGACGTGAAGCCCGGCGTGAAAGCAGTTCCGAAGATTCCCTCAGCGTCCCGATAGCAGCCGCCCTGCCGCGCCGCGCTTGCGGCCGCGCAGTACCGATCCACTAAACTCGTCATGCCCGCGCTCTTCCGGCTCGAGCACGTCTTTGTGCGGTCGGGTCGCGAACTCGTCGTCGCCGGCCAGTTTGCCGACGAGGATGCCGATGCCGGCGATGCGCCGTCGACCGTGCTCCCCATTCGCTAATGTCGGCAACCCAGCGTGAAGCATACGACGAGCTTTGCGGCTATACGCTCACGCACGGCGATCCGGCGTTCATACACCAGCACGTCATCGACGCCTTTGCCGCGCAGAACGCGACCGATACGAGCAAGCCGATCCACGTAACCTTCGCCCTCGTCGGACTCTACTTGTGCGTCGAGAAAGGCTTCACCGGTCGCCAAGTACAACGAGTCCACCGACAGCTCGCGCGACACCGAGGGAATTGGCCATCATTCACATTGCCGAGCACTCGCGGCCAGCTCACGGCGATCGACGTCATGAAGGCGCCCGAAGGCCCGGAGCGCGACCGCGCGATTCACGAATGGTGCGCCGTGGCCTGGGGCGCCTTCACCGGGAACCGGAGCATCGTAATTGGTATGCTCAACGAGCGTGGCATCGGTTCGGCGACATGAAACACCTCGCGGCGAAGGCGTGGCTGTCGGTCGTCGCGCTGGCAATCGTCATGGGCCTGCTGCTATTCGGTATCGCGGGCACGACGCGCTATTGGCAAGCCTGGGTCTACCTCGCGATCTTCATCGGCCTAACGGTAATCACGACGCTGGATCTACTCGAGCGCGACCCCGCACTCCTCGAGCGCCGCATGACCGGTGGCCCGACGGCCGAGCAGCGGCCTGTTCAGACGATCATCATGTGGGGCGCGTCTGCGGCGTTCATTGCGCTGCTCGTCGTGCCGGCGCTCGACTATCGCAACGCGTGGTCGCATGTACCGCTCCCCGTTGTCATCCTCGGCGACGCGCTGGTCGCGTTAGGCTTCTCGTTCATCATGATCGTCTATCGCGCCAACACATACACGGCCGCTACGATCCAGATCGCGCAGAATCAGACCGTGATCTCGACCGGCCCATACGCGATCGTGCGTCATCCGATGTACGCGAGCGCGTTGCTCTACGTAATCGCTACGCCGTTCGCACTTGGCTCGTGGTGGGGACTGGTAGCTGTCGCCTTGTTCATTCCGCTGCTCATGTGGCGACTGCTCGACGAGGAACGCTTTCTCGCCGCGAGTCTGTCGGGCTACTCCGAGTATCAACGAAGAGTCCGATATCGTCTCGTTCCCTTCCTGTGGTAGCACCGACTTCATTGTATCTTGAAGGCCGCATGGTGAATCCGGCCCCCGCTCCCGCCCCCGCCCCCGCACGTGTCGCCAGCGCTGATGCGCCCCCGCCCATGCCGCGTCTCTGGCGGTCGCGGACGAATCGCGTCTTGTTAGGCGTCATCGGCGGACTCGCCGAGAAGCTTGGCTGGGAAGCGAAACCGCTGCGGATCCTCGCCGGGTTGCTCGGCGTGCTCACGCTTCCGCTCGGCGCGCTTCCTGTCGTCATCCCTTACATCGCACTCTGGGCGATCACAGGGGCCCGAGGGGCCACCGCACCCGCGCAGCCGCTGCGCCGCTCACGAAACGATCGAGTCATCGCCGGCGTCCTCGGCGGAATCGCCGAGTGGCTTGGTGTCAAGCCGGCGCTCGTGCGCGTGTCATATAGTGCGCTCACGATCGCGACGTTCGGATTGCCTGGTGTCGTGACGTACCTGATCTTGTGGGCGAAGACCAAGGTGGCGGAGCCACGCTCTGGGCGTCAGGATGAAATGACGCCGTAGTATCGCGCCATCCAGTACGGCAGGAGATAGTCGATCGCCGCGGTCTCGACGAGCCCCTGGCCTCCGCCGAACAACAATTGCGGGCTCCGCTGCCAGAGGAAATCCGTGTTCGGCCGATCGTTCACGGCAACGATACCGCACGCTTCATTGGTCCCACACACTTGATACTTGTTGCTCACGTCGGTGAAATAGTCGCGACGCGAGCGCTCGAGCCAAAGACCCAAAAACTCGCGGGTGTCCGCATCGCGTTTGCCGTTCACGCCGCGGAGCGCGCGGTCGATCATGTTGAAGTGCGCATTCTGGTGCTTCGCGGTGCATTGACGGAGGACACTGTACGCGTTGCCGTAGAACGACGCGAATGGTGTTCCCGCGGGCTCGAGCCTAACGAGATCGAACAGACCGATGTAATCGAGGTTGAACTTGAAGTAACTGCCGTACGTATCCGAGCACTCGGCGCGAATCGGTGCCATAACGAGCGCGGCATTCGCGGCCGCGAAGGCCGTGTACACGGCCTCGTACTTCGCCGGATTCACGTGTCGTCCAATCTGGAGCAGCGTCAGTTGCTCATCCGGGCGCCCGTTGAAGGTCGTCGAGAACGAGCCGTCGGGCATCTGCACGCTCCAGCCGTGCAAGATGAGATTGTCGAGGAGCCGAGTGACGAGCGCTGCGTCCTGTGCGCGGAGCGTTGCGTCAGGAACGAGATCGTATGCGACGGCGAGACCAAAGAAGATCCCCGCGTACTGATCGCGCGAGGTGCTGCCGATCCAGTAGACTTGCTCGCCATTGTACGTTGTCGCGTACATGCCGTTGTGACCTTCGTCGGCGGTAATCTTCGCGAGGTACGGCGAGCTCGCGGGCACCCACGATCGCGCGAGCACGTCCGGGTCCGTCGGCGTCGTGACGTCGACGAGCGATTCCACACCGTTCAGCGCGAGTTTCACTGCATCGAGCGCGTCCGGCGATTGCGTCACCGCATAGCGAAACGACTCTGCGGCGAGATAGTGTCCGGTCCAGATCGCGCCGTCGCCGGTGCGGTTATACGTTGTGAGCTGCGTGTAATCTGGCGATGTTGAGTCGGACGACGCGAATCCCGGGTCCGCGAGCGTACCATACGGCATGTGGAGCCCGCGAATGTTCGTCGAGATGGCGTCGGCCGCGGCTTGAGACGGTGTCGGCGTTCCGACGGCCACTTGCCGCGAGGCGAGCGTGCTTTTCAGTGCTGTGAGCGGCTCCGTCGATTGACAACCGCTAATCGCGACGGTGATGATAATGAGGGCGGGGGCGGGGCAACGCATCTCGAGACTCCGGCGGCAACTGCGCTCATCGTCGGGCAAGGCCGATGCCGTCAGGGTCGGCGCGTCGCGAGTAAACCCAATAAGATTGCCGATGTCAGACCTAACGATTCACCTCAAGCATCACCCGGACGGCACCGCATCGCTCACGTGCGTTCGTGCGGACGGCACGACCACCTGGCAGCGGCAGAACGGGTCGCTCGGCCAGTTCTTTCCGCCGCACGACCTCACGCACTACGCCGTCGAGACGACCCTCGGCTATCGTAGCGGCTTCTATGGGCTGATCGCGCAGGGATGGAACATCGACGACTTCGCGAAGCCCTTTCCGCGCGGACCAATCCCCGTGGAGGCGCTGGAGGTCGAGCTCATCGTGAGCTTCTTCGAGACCGAGCGTCGTAGCCTGACGCGGATGACCGAGGCGGAGTTCAATGATCACGCTGAGCGATATCAGGCGGCGCGTCAGTCGAAGAGGCCCGGCGCGTTAGGCTCGGCGCCCCGGTTGTCGGAGTCCCAGATCGACGCGGTGCGCGAGCGGCGATCGGAGCTGCTTCGTCGGTGGTCGGAGCTCGGCCCAGGCGAGGCGATGGAGCTGCCGTTTCCTGGATCGTGCACCAACGTCGGCCACTCTAGAAGGCGGGCTTCAACTGGGTGAACGCCGAAGAGGCCGGAAACCGCGCCGAAACAGCCGGATGAAGACCCAAGAGTATCGTCACGCGAAACGTCCCCATGTCGTTCACTACGCACCCCTTACATCAGAAGCCCGGCATTTTTTCATCCGCCGTCGGACCGTAAATCGAGGGCACGGGCACGTCGATCAACCGCAGATACACCGTGAGCTGTCCGCGGTGATGGATGAGGTGATTGATGTGCTGGCGCACGACCTCGCCGCGCGGCTGCGTCATCACCGTCCGATCGCCGAACTTGAGCGACCAGTCGACCTTGTAGTCGGCGTCCTTCGCCGCCTTGAATGCGGCGCGAGCGTCTTTGACGTTTTTGTCGAACATCGCGACGAGGTCTTCAGTCTTCTCGTAACTGTAGCTCGCGTGGGCCTTGAGATTGAGCTCCGTGTTTGTGAGCGTCTGCGCGATCCAGCCCGGCATCCATGAGACGAGCTGCGCGAGGTGGCCTAACGAGAATGATTTCTCGTGCGGTTTCCACTTTCCCTTGTCGCTGGGGACGCGCTCGAGGACCCGGCGGGTCGTCTTCATTTCCTGGTCGAACTCGGAGAGGAAAGTGTCTGAGATGGACATGGGGCTGGGAGCTAGGGGCTAGAGCGTCGCGGCTAGGGCCTCGACCACAGGAGCTTACTCATTCTCGATTGCCTTTCGCCAGAAGGCCATCGTTCTGTCGCCGATCACACTCTTGTTCATCGTATAGATCTCTTCGAGGCAGGCGAACAGCTGCGCCGCACGTTGCTTTAGACCTAGCAAAGAGAGGGATTTCAGAAGGCGGGTTAAGCGCAGGAAGTTGTGGTTGGACGGCATAAGCCAATTCGCCGATCGCTCGGCGAAGCTCGCGGCGCGGACGATCCGGTCACCGGTGAGCGCGAGACCATAGAATTCGAGCATCACATGAAGCGACCGCTCGAGATTGCGCCGGAGCGATTCGTTGGCACGAAAGCGCTCGATCGTCGCCGCGTCGAGGGCGGGCGCGTTCGGATTGAAGGCGCTCCGCTCAGTGAGCGGGAAGAGCCACTGGATGTAGTCGTGGTTGTTCTCGAGCTCCGCATTCGAGAATTGCCAGATGTCGTCGATCCGGCGTCCGGCGGCGTCCTTGCCCGATCCAGCGTAGAATGCAAGTAGTGCGTCGTTCATGGCCACGCGAGCCTAACGAGCCTTGGCAGCACGTCGCCCGACGTCCCGACGAGCTGCGTGACGTGGTGACCCCACGGTTGGCCCTCCATATCAGGATTGACGATCACGACCTGCGCGCCGTGGCGCTGCGCGTGGCGCGGGATCTCCGTCGCCGGCCAGACGAGGTTGGACGTGCCCACCGAGAGCAGGACGTCGCACGCCTGCGCGGCTTCGCTCGCGAGCTCCAGGGCGCCTTCGGGTAGCATTTCCTCGAACATCACGACGTCCGGCCGCAACAGACCGCCGCACTTCGCGCACACGGGCGCCTCGAGCCACTCCGACCGCGCATCGCACGCGAAGCAGCGCGCCTCGCGCAGATTTCCGTGCAGCTCGATGACATTCTTGCTTCCCGCGCGCTGATGCAGGCTGTCGATGTTCTGCGTCACGAGGAGGCATTCGGCGACGTGCTCCTCGATCTCGGCAATGGCATCGTGGCCCGGGTTCGGCACAACTTCGCGCGCCTTCGCCGCGCGTGACGAGTACCATCGCCACGCGTTAGGCTGGTTGCGCCGGTAGCCGTCCGGGTAGGCGAAGTTGCGCACGTCGACCTCGTTCCAAAGCGCGTTCGCCGCCGAGCGAAAGGTCGGGACGCCACTCTCGGCCGACACGCCGGCGCCCGTGAAGACGACAACGCGCTGTGCCTCACGAAGGTACGAGGCGACCGTTAGCAACTGCTCATCAGCCATCGGTGCTCGGGGTGCCCGCGCGTCTTATCAAGTCTTTCTTCGCTATACGCGCAATGTATCAGCGGATTGTTGCGAACAAGATGAGACATCATGAGCTCGATGGCGAGAGGGAAGACCTCGGCCTCGAGAATCGGGCAGTCAATGCCAGGCTCCCGCAAATCAGGGCTTGCGTGCGATGATCTCGAGGACGGATGGCGTCACCATCCAGCCACCGCGTGTACCTAACGAGCGAATACTCGCGCGCATGTCGACCGCGGTCTGAACGTCCACGTTGCCTAGTTGGATGAGCCGCTCCAAGCCGGTTTCGGCGAACGTCACGGGCCAATGCCAGCGCGAGTCGTCCGCGCGGACGACATCGCTGATCGTGCGCGTGTGGTCAATTGTCAGGCCGGCCTGTTCGAGGCACGGAATGAGGGCAAGCCCCACATTCGGCTCGCCGGCGCGCGCGCGCCAGCTCGTCATCACCGCGTCCACGAACTGCTCGAACACAGCATCGCGCGGAATCACGCGCCATGATTCGTACGCGAAGTACTCGTGCACGACGACCTTGCCGCCTGGGCGGAGCCCATCGACAACGCGTCTCAGGACATCGTCGGGACGCGGCACAAAAGAGAGCACCCAGCGCAGCCAAGCGCCGTCTGCCTGCCACTCGGAGAAACCATACGCGGAGAGGTCCGCGAGACGTGTGAGCACATTATGAATCCCGCGCGTGGCGCACTGCGCATTCAGGTAATCGAGACAGCGCTGCGACTGGTCGACCGCGACCACCCGGCCGACGGAGCCGACGACAACTGCCAGATCCAGTGTCGCGAAACCTGGCCCTGAACCGACGTCGATAATCGTCTGACCAGGTCGAAAGCCCGCACGTCGCCACGCCGCCGCGGCATCGCTGCGCCAGATTGCGTGCTGCAGCTCGAGGCGGAGGATCTCGTCGTCGCCAGTGCCAAGCACGTATTCGCACTCGTTAGCTTGAGACATCCGCGGTAGCATATGGACCCACGCGCGTCACCGCGTCCCGGTTCTTGCGCTCGAATTGCGCCCGAGGATCACAGATCGCCGCGTGGCTATTCGCAATCAAGCATTGATTGCGTGGACGGAGAACGAGCGTGCCACGCACCTGCATTGCAGTCGTCGGCCCGGGTGAGAACGCGACGAAAGAAGCCATCGCCGACGCGACCGCCGTCGGCAAACTGATCGCGCAGCGCGGTTGGGTAACCCTCACCGGTGGCCGCGCGGCGGGCGTCATGGCCGCGGCGACGCGTGGCGCGGCGGAGGCAGGCGGCCTCACCATCGGGATTCTCCCAGGCGCCGACAAGCGAGACGCAGCTGACGACATCTCGATCGCCCTCGCGACCGGCCTCGGCGAAGCGCGCAACGCTGTGCTAGTCACGGCCGCCTACGCAGTCGTCGCGTGCGGAATGAGTACCGGCACGGCGTCCGAGGTCGCGCTCGCGCTACGCGCCGGCAAGCCAACCGTTCTCGTTAGGCATGACGCCGACGTCGTCGCTTTCTTCACGAGGCTCAAGGGTGCGACGCTCTACGTGGCCCCGGATCCCGTAGATGCTGTGACGTGGCTCGCGGGTGTCCTGCTCGACATGACAGGTGGGGTTCCGCTCAGGACGACAACTGAATCGGTCTCAGGGCGATGATTCGCGCGTCATCTCGATCATCGTCCGTCGAAACCCAGCCTTCTCGAACAGGCGCTGCGCCGGCTCGTTTCGCTCGGCAGTCGAGAGCACGACTCGCGGCGCGCCGCGCTCTTTCAAGAACGCTAACGTCGCGTCGAGGAGCTTGCGGCCGACCCCGTGCTCCCGATGCGTCGGATCGACGAGAATATCGTAGAGCGCCCCTGCGCTGTCGCGCAGCGCCATCCAGTCCCGCGGCTCGATCGCCGCGTACGTGTATCCGATCACTTCACCGTCCTGCTCGGCGACGAACACACACACGGCGGGCTTCTACAGCTGCGTCCCC
>JANWKK010000266.1 GCA_025451425.1 Gemmatimonadaceae bacterium | reverse complement strand
CGCGGCGTCGACGACGCGGCGGGTTTCCATGGCCGTTCTGCCAACGGGATGCTGGCAGAACACGGCGACGCCTCGCTCGAGCGCGGTGATCGCTTGCTCGGCGTGCCCGGCGTTAGGCGTCGAGATGACCACGCCATCGAGGTCGTCACAGTCGAGGAGCGCAGAGAGCGAATCGACAGCACGGGGCGTCGAGGCAAAGCCGCCGCATGCGTCTCGGATCGCTTGTTCGGACAAATCAGCGACGGCCGCCACCGTGGCGAGACCGCGCGCCGCGATCGCTCGGAGTCGATGACGGCCGATCCAACCAGTTCCGAGGAATCCGAGTCGTGGTACGGCCGGCGACTGCAGCTCGTGTTCGAGCGTTCGTCGGGCGGATTCTGTCATAGTGCGTGAAGGGCGCAAGGGGAAACAGCCGTGTAGCCGAGGTCGGTTCAAGATTGGGTCGGCCACTCGACGCAAGCTCCATTCCGCAGCGCTGGGCTCGCCAGTTGACGATTCGGCGGTTTCGCGTCCTAGAATCTGGACTGTCCAGCCTCCACAGCTTTTACAGCCGGACGATCCGGTCCCAGTAGCTGATTGATCTGGTTCACCACGCCATCCAACTCGCGACGGAGCAGCGCGTAACGCTCCTTCGCGTCGCGACCTACCCGTTGGTCCGCCTGGCTGGTCATACCATATAAGTAGGTAATGTGCGCTTGCAGAGCTGGCGTGCTGTAGCGAATCGGCGGCGTCACGAGCTTCGCCTCGAGCGCGCGAATCTTCTCGACCGTATCAGCCGCCGCTCCGGTCGCGTCACGCAGCCGCGTATGCGCATCGCGCAGTCGCGCGACAGCGTGGTTTACGTCGCTGACGAGGTCGCGAACGCGCATGTTGTGATCGAATTGATCGCGCAAGTCGGCGAGGGTCACGCCGTCCTTCGCGACACGCGGATCCTCTCGCACGACCAGTGGCTGGGTCTGGGTGACGCCGTTTGCCGTTAGGCGTATCTGATAACGGCCTGGTACGGCAGTCGGGCCGCTACCGCTGACGCGGCCGGCACCGTCGCGCGGACCCGGATACGCGAGATCCCACATGAAGCGGTTTGTCCCCTGTTCCTTCGGCACGCGCGGCGCAGGCCGAGCGCGACGCGGCGTGTCCTCGTCGTCCTCGCCACCGCCAGCGACAGCCTCCGCGGCCGCGCCGGCCTCGCTCGAAAAGCTGCGAACGAGCTTCCCGCTTTCGTCGAGCACATCGAGCGTGACCGGGCCGCCGCTCTGCCCCAGATAGAAATCGATCGTCGCTCCTGGCGACGGATATTGAGGCGCCGCGGGCCCTCGTCCACGACCGAAGCCTCCACCGCCCTGATAGCGCATGCGATACGCGTCGCGTGGCTTGAAGAGCGTGAGCGGCGTCGCCGCAACCTGCGCGGTCGCCTGATGGAGCGGCGTGAGATCATCGATGATCCAGAACGAACGACCCTGTGTCGCGACGAGCAGGTCCTTCCGGAACACCTTGATGTCGTTGATCGGAACGACGGGGAGGTTGAGCTCAAACGATTGCCAATGCGCGCCGTCGTCAAACGAAATGAACATCCCGAACTCGGTACCGGCATACAGCAAGCCAGGCCGGTCAGGATCCTCGCGCACGACACGCGTCGGGTCGTCGTTCGGAATGCCGTTCGTGCCAGTCGTTAGGCGCGTCCACGTCTTCCCGAAGTCATCGGTGCGGTAGATGTACGGCGCGAAATCTCCGAGGAGGTAGCGATAGACAGCGTAGTAAGCGGTACCGGCGCGTCGCGGCGACGGCTCGATCATCGCTACGCGTCCGCCGGGCGGCAAATCCTTCGGCGTCACGTTGGTCCAGGTAACGCCGTTGTCGCGCGTCACATAAAACGGCCCGTCGTTCGAGCCCGTCCAGATCACGCCGCGCTGCACCGGCGATTCGCGAATCGAGTAGAGCGTGGGATACACCTCCTCGCCCGTCATGTCGCGCGTGATCGGCTCACCCGAGATCGCGTTTCGCAACTTTGGATCGTTGGCGGTGAGGTCCGGAGAGATTTTTTCCCACGTCACGCCTTCGTCACGCGTACGGTGAACGAACTGCGAGCCGTAGTAGATCGTGCGTGGATCCCAGGGCGACATCTCCATCGGCGACACACGCTGGAAGCGATAGATGAGATCCGCGGGCACGTTGCCATACAGCGACTGCGCTCCGACCCAGTACTGCTTCTCCTGACCGGTGCGGAGATTCATGCGGCTGAACTGCCCCTTGCACGAGCCGTAGACGGTGTCGGGGTTGACGGGATGCGGCATGATCGGCCCGGTCTCGCACCCAGGGCCCGTACGCCACTCCTCGGACTGTCCCGAGTTCAGCGGCAGCGAAGGGACGATCACCGTCGTGTTATCCTGCTGCGCGCCATACAGGCGATACGGCACTTCACTGTCCGTATATACTTGATAAATCTCGGCCGTCGGCTGGTTGTATTGCGTCGACCAGCTGCGACCGCCATTGAGCGAGACGTTCGCGCCGCCGTCGTTCGCCTGGATCATGATGCTGTCGTTCCGCGGATTGATCCACATGTCGTGGTTGTCGCCGTGCGGCGTCGGAAAATTGCGGAATGTCTTGCCGCCATCGGTCGACTTGAAAAATCCCTCGGCGCCGCCATACACAACCTCGGGATTCATTGGATCAGCGGCGAGCGTCGTGTAATAAAACGGCCGCGCGATCAGCGAGGCCTGACTGTTCACGAGTGCCCACGTTTCGCCCGCGTCGTCCGACCGATAGAGGCCGCCGCCAGGCTTCGCCTCGTACAGGAGATACAAGCGATTGGGATTCCCCGCGGTGACGGCGATGTTCCCCTTGCCAACGAGCTCGTTAGGCAGACCGGTGGTCAGCTTCGTCCAGTGATCGCCGCCGTCGATCGTCTTGTAGACACCGCCTTCTCGCGCGCCGCTGATGATCGTCCATGGCTTGCGTTGGCCGCGCCACATCACAGCAAAGAGAACACTCGGATTCCCAGGTTGCATTTCCACGTCTGAGGCACCGGTGCTATCGGACACGAAAAGCACCTTTTGCCAGCTGCGTCCGCCGTCGCGCGTGCGATAGATGCCGCGTTCGGGCGTCGGCTTGAACGGGTCACCGGTCGCCGAGACGTATGCGACGTCGGGATTCGTCGGATGCACGCGCACCGCACCGATCTGCCCGACATCTCGCAACCCCGCGAAGCTCCACGTCTGACCGCCGTCGATCGAGCGGTACACCCCGCGGCCAATCGAGACGTTGCTCCGAATGTCGTCGGACCCTGTGCCGACATAGACGATTGTTGGATCGGACGGCGCGACTTCGATTGCGCCGATCGAACCAACGGGGATCTTACCGTCGGAGATTGGAAACCAGTTTTGTCCAGCGTCGTTGGTTTTCCAAACGCCGCCTGACGCAACGCCCATGTAGAACGTTGCCGGCTCGCTCGGAACACCCGTCACCGCGGTGACGCGTCCACCGCGATTGGGACCGACCATGCGGTAGTGTAGGCCCTTGAACAGCGCTGGATCGACGCCGCTGAGCGTGGTGCGTTGCGCGTTTTGCGCAGTCGCGACGGGAGAGAAGAGGAACGTGGCGAGCGCTGGCGCGACGACGAGGCGCATGCACGCGCGGCGACGACTCATTGGGACAACCTCGCGCAGATGGAATCGGACGGAACTCGAGGATTGGCGGCGGCGTTCAGCCCCCGACGCACACAATCGAACCGGACGACCGCGCGGATGGAAGGGGCCGGCACGCACCATGCGCACTCAGGCGCGCGTCACCGAGAACCTTCAGCAGACGAGATTCGACATGCGCATGAACGTGTTCATGGCCGCGATGACGGCGGCGACATTGTGCGTAGCTTGTGGGCGGAGTCACAATCGCCCAAGCGACAGCGTTGCGAGCGACACCGCGGGCCGCCTGCCTGCCGTGCCCGCGAGCGATTCTTCGAACGGCGCGATCAGCGCGACGACCGCTGCCATCGGGCCTGGCATTCAAGTGACGACGACCGATGAGCATAACGTCAATCGATCGTTCGATCTGAAGCTCACCGACGACGACTGGGCGAAGTTTCTCAAGGCCGCGGATACCGTTGCCGCGCTCCGCGCGCGCGACCCGCAGGTGCGTCAGCACCTCGACGAGCAAATCGTTGGCGCGAAGACGGACGATGCTGGCCAGAAGTGGCTCGAGTCCGATCCCAAGGTGTCCGCTGCGATCACGAGCTCCGGTCTCACGGTGAAGGATTACTACCGCCTCGGCATCCTGACGGCGATGGCCGAGCGTTTCATGAATAACCCGAAGTCGGCACCTCCGACGCCAGCTGGGCGCGCGAACGCTGAGTTCCTCCGTCATCATCAGGCGGATCTAGAGCACCTGCAGCAAATCACGAAGGGGGTTCCTTCCGTTCGATAAGGTCGCACTGATTGAGGGGCGGCTCTAAGGAAGCGGCTCTAGAAGGGCGGGTCTAGAAAGACGGGTCTAAAAGGGCGGATCTAAGAGATCGTGGCGAAATCTGAATCGGGCGCGCCGGCGGCGCGCCCGGTTTCCTTAGTCGCCCGGTCTTTTAGATCCGTCTCTCTAGAACCGCTCTTCTAGAGCCGCCTGTCTAGAGCCGCTCTTCTAGATCCGCTCTCTGCGCCTTTCGTGATCGCGCACCACGCTCCTAGCTTTCGTTCCATTCCACCCGCCACCGCTGGAGCCAGCATGCGCCGTTTTGCTCCCTTGCTCGTAACTCTGCTCGCCTCCCCGCTCCTCGGCCAGCGCCCGCAAGGCTCCTCGCACGATCCCGCGATTCCAACGCCCGCTTCCATCCTCGGCTTCGAGCCCGGCGCCGATCGGCATCTGCCGAGCTGGAAACAGGTCACCGACTATTTCTTCGCCCTCGACAAGGCGAGCCCCCGCGTCTCCGTCCGTACGTTAGGCAAAACGACCCTCGGGCGGCCATTCATCGTCGCGTTCATCAGCGATTCGGCGACGCTCCGGAACCTCGAGCATTATCGCCAGATCCAGCGGAAGCTCATGGATCCGCGGCTCCAGGCGCCGGGCGAACGGGAACAGCTACTCGCCGAAGGGAAGAACATCATCCTCATCACGTCGAGCATTCACTCCACCGAGGTCGGCGGGTTCACGACGCCGCTCGTTCTCGCTGACCAGCTCGCGCGCGCCGAGACGCCAGAGGCAAAGTCGATTCTCGCCAACACGATCATCATGCTCGTTCCGTCGCAGAATCCGGATGGCGTGGATATCGTGGGTGATTGGTATCGCTCGACGTTAGGCACGCGCGCCGAAGGCACTTCGCCACCCGAGCTCTATCACCACTACACGGGTCACGACAACAATCGTGATTGGTACGCGTTCACACAGGTCGAGACGCAATACACCGTCGACTCGCTGTATACGCCGTGGGACCCCGAGATCGTCAACGACATCCATCAGCAAGGGTCCAATGCAGGAAGGATCTTCATTCCTCCTTATATGGACCCTGTCGAGCCAAATATTGATCCGATTCTTACGGCGGGAACCAACGCGTTAGGGATGGCCATGAGTTGGCGCATGATCGCTGACAATTTCAGCGGCGTCGCGACGAATGCGTCGTACGACGAATGGTCTCCGGCGCGACAGTATTCGCTGTATCATCGCGGTGTCCGCATTCTCACGGAAACCGCGAGCGCGCGGCTTGCAACGCCCCTCGAGCTCGACTTCGAGCAACTCGGGCCCGGGCGCGGCTACGACGCGCGAGAGTCGACATGGAACTATCCTGCGCTCTGGACCGGCGGCACCTGGCGCTACGGCGACATCGTCCATTATCAGGTCCACGCTACCTGGGCGATGCTCAGTCAGGCGGCGCGCGATCGGCGCGCCTGGCTCGAGAGTTACGCGAACCTCGGCGAGCGCGCACTCGCTGATCAATCGAAGTCGCCGGCATGGGGACGCGACGCGTGGCCCACCGCGTTCGTGATTCCCAAGATGCAGCCTGACGAGAGCGCGCTGCGGCGCCTGCTGAGCACACTCCAGCGCGGTCAGGTCGAGGTTCGCGAAGCGACGGCGCCGATCACGACCGCTGGTGCAACGTATCCAGCCGGCAGCTACGTCGTGCTCACGCGTCAACCGTATGGTGGCTTCGCGAAAGCACTGCTCGAGCGCCAGCACTATCCCGATCTTCGCGAGTATCCGAACGGCCCTCCGAAGCGGCCGTACGACGTAACGGCGCATACGCTACCGCTCTTGTTCGGCGTCGACGTCGCCGAAGTGCGTGAAGCGGTTCCGGCCGCGGGCGCTCCGATCGCGCCGGTAAAAGAATCGGCGTACAGTGCTGCCGGCCTAACGGGCAGCCGGCGACGGATTGGATTGTATCGCAACTACAACGCGTCGATGGACGAGGGCTGGACGCGTTACGCGTTCGACACCTATCACGTGCCCTACACATCGATTGTCGACCGCGACGTTCGCGCCGGCAAGCTCGCTGATCGCTTCGACGTCATCGTCATTCCCGATCAATCGCCTAACGCGATTGCCCGCGGGCTCGGGGGCAACTACCCCGATTCGCTGCGTGGTGGACTCGGCGAGGAAGGCGCGCGGGCGCTCGCTGATTTCGTTCAAAGTGG
>JANWKK010000265.1 GCA_025451425.1 Gemmatimonadaceae bacterium | reverse complement strand
CGATCGCCGAACTCATACTCGCGCTGTCAATCCTCACTGGCTGCAGCAGTGACAAGATCGACGCGCCAAAACCGATCATCGGTCCATCGACGGCGGTCGAGGTGCCATTCTGCGCCGGTCTCGAGCCGAGTTGGGTTGCGTTCCAGGACGGCAACGCCGCATGGACGCAAGCGCTGCCCGTAATCGCGGGACAGAAAGTGACGTTCGGTCACTCATTCACGACGGATCGCGGCGCGATCGCGACGGTGCGACTCTTCCCGAACGGCCTCACGACACTCGATGTCCAATATGGCCTGCCGTCGGAGCTCGCGATCGTCGGCGATACGACGGCCGCCCACTGCGCTCTGCCAGTGTCGCAGACGCTGCTCGGCACCGTTGCGGGAATCGACACGAACGAAGTCGCGCAAATCAACGCCGGCTTCGGTACGCGCGATCTCGTGGCACTCGGAGAGGGAAACACCGACTTCGCGCTCCCATCGTTGATCGCCGGCCCGCAAGACATCCTTGCGACGCGCATCTCGCGGCTGAACGGAACGAACGTGCTCACACGCGTCATACTCCGTCACACGCCGCCGCTGCCGGACAGCACGAAGCTGCCCGTCATCGATTTCAACTCCGCCGAGGCGTTCCCACCGGTGGTCGCGAACCTCACGGTGAATGGTCTTGGACCTGAGGGGGCAACGACTCGTACGCGCGTCCACACGACGCTGAGCGAGAACCAGATCTCATTTCTCACGAGCTCCGAGACCGCGCCGTCGAGGACCTTCTACGCGATACCCGAGTCGCGGCTTCAGCCCAGTGACCTCCAAGTATTGAGCGCGACGGCAAGTCCAACGACAGCGAGCATCATTCGATCGGCCGAGCTGTACTTCCGGACACCGGTCGATCAGACACTCACACTTGGCGCGCCCGCGACGATGCCGGCGCTGAGCACGATTGCGGCGACGCCATCGTTGCGCTTGCGCGCCAAGTTCGACATACAGCCAGACTACGACCGCCTAACGGGCATCACGTATCAACAGGGCCAGAGCCCCGTCGTAACCGTCTCGATGACAGCGGCGTACGCCGCGCTCGGCAACTCCGGCTATGACCTGATCGTGCCCGACCTCTCGAGCGCGCCCGGTTTCGATGCGCGGTGGGCATTACGTGCTGGGGAGCAGGTGTTCTGGAGTGTGGGACGCACCGGTGGCACGCTCGGCCTGGGCCAAAACGCAGTCCCCACAGCAGGCGCAACGGTCCGTCTAGGCATCATCTTCGGCGAATTCACGCCCTAACGAGTCGACAATGCGAACACGAGTGTCTGTCACGCGAAGCCTCCGCTATCTGCTGGCGTGGACGCCGACGATCGCGCTCGCGCGAGCCCTGCCGGCCCAGCGTCCGATTCAGGACGCGGTACTCGAAAGCGGCACCTTGAGCTTCCTCGGCCACGCCACAGTCGGAGACTTCGTCGGAGTCACCACGAGCGTAACGGGCGCGATCATGGGCGGCCGCGATTACTCCGCAACTCGTGGGTGGGTCGAAGCGCCGGTTCGCACGTTGTTGACCGGCAACGATCACCGCGACAGCGATCTGCGCGGGTCGATGGAAGTAGGACGCTATCCGATGATGCGCTTCGATCTGAGTGGAGCAACCTTCGTCACCTCGCCGGTCGCGCGGCCAGACTCGACGATGATGACACTGCACGGCGCGCTTTCCATTCACGGCGTGACGCGCAACGTCGACCTGCCTGCAACGATGCATCGCAGCGCGGACAAAACTCACATCGCCGCGCGCTTTCCGCTCTCACTCGCTGACTACGAGATCGGCGGTCTGACGAAGATGTTCGGTCTCCTGCGCATGCAGAACGAGATCGAGGTCAGAATCGATCTCGTCTTCGTCGATACACCGACGCTCTGGGCAAATCCATGACACGCACGGCAGGCGCGAAGATGCTCGCTCTGTTCGGCGCCGCATTGTTTCCCGCGATGTCGAACGCGCAATGCCGTCCGCCGGCGGACAGCCATGAAGCGAGACTGCTGGCGTTCTACGAGGCGCCGATCGTTTTCTCGATGAGCTCCGCACCGGAAAGACTGAGCGCCGGCGCGGTCCGCATCGGCGCCGAAGTGATTCCCGTGCCGTCGCCAGCTCCCGTGCTGCAGCATCCGAATTACTGTTACGCGAACACGACCAACAACTCGCGGCTCGCTCCAGTTTTCGGGCGGCCGAGGCTCACCGTCGGATTGCCCGCGGGCTTCGCCGCCGAGGTGAGTTATCTGCCTAACGTGACGGTGTCCGCCGCACAAGCGAGTCTCGTGAGCGTCGCGCTGACGCGCGTGGAGCCTCTGCCCTTCAGCAGAGGGCGGCTATCACTCGCGGTGCGTGTCGACGGAACCGCCGGCCAGGTGCACGGCGCGATGACCTGCCCGCAACGAAGTCTGCAAACGAACGATCAGAACACTCCCTGCTACGGGACCCAGCCGTCACGCGACAGCTACAATCCCAACTCACTCGGTCTCGAGACGGCCATTGCGATGCGCACCGCGGGAGATCGCCTCGCCTTTTACGCGGGCGGCGGAGCTCGATCGCTGCGTCCGCATTTTCGAGCCGGCTTCACCGACGCACTGGGGAACGTCGATCACACGACGGTCGACGTCGATCTCCTGCGAGGTACCGCCTTCACTGGTGCCACCGCGCACATTCGCGACCGGCTTATGCTTTCGACGCAGCTCTATGTCGTCCCGGCAGACGTGACGACGTTGCGGCTGCAAGCGCAGTACGCGCTACGCTGAGCGCCGCCGCCGGGATCGCAGCAGTATCCCGGGCGTCATTCCATAGTGTCGCTTGAAGAAGCGCGTGAAGTGTGCTTGATCCGCGAAGCCGGTACGCAGCGCAACGTCCGAAAGCGCGGCGTCTGGCGCGTCGAGCATGCGACGCGCGCGCTCGAGCCGAAGCGCGAGCAGATGCTGATGCGGCGCCCGACCGACGGATTCCTTGAACGCGCGAGCGAAGTGCGCGGGAGACAGGCCTGCCACGCGAGCGAGCGCGTCGATCGTTAGGTGCGCGTCCGGTTGGGCATCCATCAGCTCGAGGATGCGGCGCCTGACGGCTGGGGCCAGTCCGCCGCGCACGCGCGTGGGTACCGGTTTCGCCACTCCGGCCTGGTGCACGAGTTGGAGGCCGAGCGCCGTCGTCAGACTGTCGACGAACGCGAGACCACTCGGCGTCCCCTCGCTCGCTTCGTTCGCGAGCGCGCCGACAATGTGCTGCAGCTGCGCGCCACCGATCCAGTATGCGCGACGGAGCGCCACCGGCGTGGCGCTGTCCTCGTTCATGCTCACGAGGCGATCGAATCGGAGCGGGTCGATCGACACGCGCACGTAAGCGTGCGGACCCGCTGCGCGCACCCGCAGCGAGAATCCCTGTCCGGCAGGGTTGAGCCATCCCGCTCCCGGCTCGAGGGTCACCGGACGATAGCCGTTGGCCTCCTTCACCTCGATCGTGATCGGACGCTCGTCGGCGTTCACGCCGAGGTAGTGATGCGCGAAGGTCAAGTCGTCGATCTCCACAACGTCGTTGCGTCCGGCCTCGAGCAACACTCCCGGCCAGTCGAGCGCCTGCGCCGTCGCGACACTCCGCTCGTCGCGCACCGAGATGATTCGTCGCGGCGCGCGACTGTCCAGCAGTGGCACGAGACATCTCATTCGCGTAACCACGGTATCTCCTCACTCATCGAGCAAAAACGTTCAAGGAAGAAGCCCTGGTTCGTTCAATACCCAGGCGCGTGTTCGAGAGAACTTACTCATCACAACTGAAGACTCGATCAGAGCGAACAATCATCCTGAGCTTACGGAACCATCACACTCCGATGCGCGACCTGCGCCTGCGAGAAAACTCCATGACACGCATTACAAACGTCTTTTTGGCAATCGCCGCGGTCACATTAGCGGCCTGCAGCGGCGGCTACGGCGGCACGACGTCCCCAACTCCTCCGCCCGACGGCCACACGATATCGGCCACACCGTCACTCACCTTTGGCCCCTCGTCCCTAACGGTCAGCGCCGGCGACGTCGTGACCTTCGCCTTTGGGGGCGTGGCGCACAACGTCTTCTTCGATCAACATGCTGGCGCACCCGCCGACATCGATGGGCTAAACGCGAACGTCTCGGTCCAGCGGACGTTCACGACGCCGGGGACGTATCACTACACCTGCCACATCCATCCGTCGATGACCGGTACGGTTATCGTGCAGTGAGAAGCGTAGGCAGCCGCCTTACGACTCAGAATCGGCTGGACCGGCGCGCCGGTGTCGGCCCTGAGGGCGGCGTCGTGTAGGACGCGTGCGGACGTTCGTGGAATACGGGAACCGCGGAACGGCGAGCCGACTCACCTTCTTCGTTGTGGCCGGCCTTCCGTGCCGAGGTCGCCACAATGAAGAGGGGTGGCCACGAACCTGACTGGTGTGCCGTTCACAACATCGTCACGGCTCGTTGCATGAGGAGTTGTGTGTGATCGCGGAGCGATCCGTAGCATCGGGCTCTGTCTGTCGCATCCGTACCACCCTTCGTCATAGTGGCCAGCGAGCCTCGGTGAGGTGATCGCACGGAGAGGGCTGCCCCTACCGCCCTGGCACTGAGTACAAAGTTTCTTAACATCACCGGCCGTCACGCATTCGTTACGCCGTCGTTGCGGCGCGCACGCATGAGTGCGACGTAGCGTCGATACCTCTAGCTCCTCTGCACCTCGCCCCCTGCCACATGCTGGAGGAGCTATGTATCACGACCCAGGCTTGGCTCAACCGAGCGGACGTCATGTGCTCGTGCGCCTCGGATTCTCGATCACAATTGCGGTCGCTGCCGCCCTAGTGAGTCCTTCGCGCGCGAATGCGCAAGCGACAGGCACGCTCGTCGGACGCGTTGCCGATACGACCGGAACCGCGGTCACGCACGCTGTTCTTCACGTCGTCGGAACGCCGCTCACGATTCTCACTGATGCGAACGGCGGCTATCGATTCAATCAGGTACCCGCCGGCGCTCAGCTCCTTATCACGCGTGCATTCGGCTTCACGCCGGACACCCAAAGCGTCGCGCTCGCTGCCGGAGCGACTGTAACGAGGAGCGTCACGTTGCATACGTCGACGCAACGCTTGGCCGAAATGATCGTGCGTGAGTCACCGCGGATGGCCGAGACGAAGGTGGCGGCGCTCTCGAAACAGCAGAACGCCGACAACCTCGTTGCCGTGTTGTCGGGCGACGAAATCCGGGCGCTGCCCAACTTCAACGCCGCCGAGGCCGCCGGCCGCATTCCCGGTGTGTCACTCGAGCGCGACGAAGGGGAGGGGAAATTTGTCCAGGTTCGCGGGACGGAGCCGCGCCTATCCAACGTCACGATCAACGGCATTCACGTTCCCGGAACCGAGGGGGATCGCATTCCGAAGCTCGACGACGTTCCGTCGGATCTCCTCGGCGCGATCGAGGTTTCAAAGACACTAACGGCGGACATGGATGCCGACGCGATTGGCGGCTCTGTGAATCTCGTGACCAAGGTGCCTGAAGGCCGGCCGCGCGGTTACGTCGCCGGACAATATGGACAGATCGATCTGCTCTCGCGGAACACGTATCAGGGCGGCTTCACGTATGGCGGCCGCACTGGCCCCGGCGAGAAGCTCGGATTCCTGATTGGCGGTTCGGCGGACCGGAACAACCGCGGGATCGACGACGTCGAGCCGGCGTGGGCAATGTACAATGCGCCGGGCGGCGCCTCGGTATCCGCACCTAACGAATGGAGCATTCGTGATTACCTGTACCAGCGAGAACGCTACGGTCTCGGCGGCGATCTCGACTATCGCATCGACGCGACGAGCGACATGTACGTGAAGGGGCTGTGGAGCCTCTTCAAGAATTACGGAACGCGCTATGTGTACGACCTCTCGGGCGACGCGTCGCCGACCGGCCCAACGACCGGCACGATTCCGGGCGTCGGGCTCGAACGGCAGTCGCAGTTCCGAACGCCCGTCGAACAGATGTGGGCGGGATCCGCGGGTGGCCACCACGACACCGGTCCCTGGACGTTCGACTACTCGCTGAGCTACGCCGGCACGCGCCAGCAGGAGAAGAACTACCGCACGTCGACGTTCGACTACAACGGACCCGATCTCACGATCAACTACGCCGCGAACAACACCGCCTATCCACACTTCTCGTACCAGTCGGTGGGGGACTCGGTGAGCGCGAACAGCGCCGGTAATTACGCGTTGAGCGGATACTCAGCGAGCGACCACCTCACCACCGGCCGTGACTTTGGCGGCGGCGCGAACGCGCTGCTTCACTACGCCTTCGGGGAGAACCAGAGCCAGTTCAAGGTCGGCGTCCGTTATCGCGATGAACGAAAGGACTTCACCAATCAGGAGGTGTCGTTCGACGACATCGGCACGCCGCTGCTGCTTCAACAGGTCGTAAGCGGCTTCAACGATCCGAATTTCTATCGCCGCTTTGCCGCCGGCTTCAACGTGACGCCGGTCATCGATAATTCCGGTGTCAACGCGTACGAGGATTCTCACTCCAGTGACTTCTCGCAGACGCGCAACCCCGTTAAGGATTCACTCGGCAGCTTCTACGGAGCGGAGAAGATCTACTCGGCGTACGCGATGAACACGACGGACTTCGGCGCGCTGCGCGTGAACCTGGGCCTCCGCGTCGAGGCAACGAGCGCGAGCTATCTCGGCCACTCGCTCTTCCAGGCGAACGACGCTTCCGGAAATCCCACGGGACCGCAAACGCTTCAGCAGGTGAGCGGAACGAAGAACTACACTGACCTCTTTCCGAGCGCACAACTCCGCTACGCCGTCGATCCGCAGACCAACGTTCGCTTCGCCATCACCCGCGGGATCGCGCGACCGAATTATCCGGACCTCGCGCCGAATCAGTCCGGCACGACCTGCCCGACGTGCGCGAATCAGCCGAGTCTGAGCGGGTTCACGACAGGAAATCCCAATCTCGTCGCCCAGCACGCATGGAACTACGATTTTCTGGTTGAGCACTATCTAAACACAGTCGGCGTCATCTCTGGCGGTTTGTTCTACAAAAAGCTGAGCGATGTCATTCTCACACGACGCATTACCTATGAAGGGCCAGGTCCGTTCAACGGCTACACCGGCTTCGCGCCGGACAACGGCGGAGACGGCTGGCTCTCTGGCGCCGAGTTTGCGTACACGCAGCGCTTCGTCATGCTTCCTGGTCGGCTCGCTGGACTCGGCTTCGACGGTAACTGGACGCACACACAATCGCAGGTGCTCGTCGATCCGGACGGTGGTCGTAAGGCGCCGCTGCTGCGTCAGTCGCCGAATATCGCCAATGCGTATCTCACGTACGATCAGTCCCGCTTCTCCGGGCGCATCGGTTGGACGTATAACGGCGCGATGATCGATGCGTATGGCGACGGTACGCCGACGGCGAACGGCGACAACTATTTCTACCCGCACGCGCAGGTCGACGGCTCCGTGGTTTACAATGCGACGAACGATGTGCAACTGCAGTTCATGGTGCTGAACATGAACAACGCCGTCTTCGGCTTCTATCAGGGAACTCCCGGTCACGAGTACAGCTTCCAGCGCGAGTACTACGGGCCGACGTTTTTCTTCGGGACGAAGATTGGGTTCTAACAGGTGTTAGGTGCTGAATGATAGGTGCTAGGTGCTAGGTGGTAGAAGAAAAGCGCTAGCACCTAGCACCTATCACCTATCACCTAGCCCTTCGAGCTCTCTCTTCAGCCACGCTCGCGCTATCGCCCACTCTCGCTT
>JANWKK010000264.1 GCA_025451425.1 Gemmatimonadaceae bacterium | reverse complement strand
TCGCTCTCGTCTATTATCGGAACGCCGAGCGTGGTGGCTCTGTCTAATTTGCTACCCGGATCCGTACCTGCAAGCACGAAAGTAGTAGCCTTGGACACCGAACTGGTGACGCGCCCGCCATTCGCCTCGATAAGCGCTGCAGCCTGGGATCGCGAAAGGGATGGAAGCGTGCCGGTAATGACGACGGTCTGGCCGGCCAGGGCGCCCGATGCGGTGCCCACGGTCGGCTCGTCCATGGTAAGGCCGGCTTTGACGAGTTTCTTCATCAGTGCACGGACCGACGGATCGTTGAAATAGCTGACCACCGACTGAGCGATAACGCCGCCCATGCCGCGGATCGCCTCGATCTGTTCCACATCGGCGGAGTCGAGCGTGGGCATGGTTCCGAAATGCCGAGCGAGCAGCTTTGCCGCCGTCTCGCCTACGTGTGGAATTCCGAGTGCGGTGAGGAGACGCGAAAGCGGCTGGGCGCGGGATGCGTCGATCGCGGCGATGAGCGATTCTGCACTTTTTTTCTGATATCCGTCGAGCGCGAGGACATCGCCAACGGTGAGGAAGTAGAGATCCGCGACGTCCTGCACCAGTTCCGACTGCAGTAGCTGTTCAATGCGCGCATAGGAAAGACCGCGAATGTCCATCGCGCCGCGTGATGCGAAATAAACCATCGCTTCCAACTGGCGACCGGGACACGCAACGTTGGGACAGTAGATCGCCGCAAGATCCGCGTCGCGTTCGATCGGCGTCTTGCAGACAGGGCAGCGCGACGGCATTTTCCACGCACGTTCGTTGCCCGTGCGTCGTTCGGGCACCGGACCGATTACCTGCGGTATCACATCGCCAGCGCGCTTTACCAGTACGATGTCGCCAACCCGAAGATCCTTCTCGCGCACGAGCTGTTCGTTGTGAAGCGTTGCGAGTCGTACCGTGGTTCCTCCGATCTCGACCGGCTCGAGCACGGCGTATGGATTCAACTGACCGGTCCGCCCGACGTTTACCTCTATCGCAGTCAGACGCGTTTCTGCGATGTCCGGCGCGAACTTGCGAGCGATTGCCCAACGCGGTTCACGGCCACCTACGACTCCGAGATCGTCCTGAAGGCGCAATGAATTCACCTTCACTACACCGCCATCGATCGCAAAATTCAACTTTGAGCGCAGGTCATGCTCGACACCGTACGCCCATTCAATCACCTGGTTGAGCGTGTCACAGCGCAACGCGTGCGGGGCGACAGGTATTCCCCATGCGCGAAGTGCCGAAAGTAATTCCGATTGGGTGTGAAACGGGAGTGCAGACGGGTCGTCGAAGGCAACGGCGTAACCAAAGAAGCGAAGCGGTCGTGATGCGGATATGGCTGGATCCAGTTGACGGAGGCTGCCCGCGGATGCATTGCGCGGATTCGCGAAGACTGGCTCTCCACCGGCAACGCGTGCCTCGTTCATTCGCTCGAACTGATCGAATGGAAAATAGATCTCGCCACGAATCTCGACTCGTCCGGAGGGAGCATTGTTGAGCCGCAGTGGGACGTCACGTACCGTTCGAATGTTGGCCGTTACATCCTCGCCGATAGTACCATTGCCTCTCGTCGCACCTACGACGAGCAGACCGTCATCGTAGGTAAGGCTGACGGCGGCGCCATCTATTTTGAGCTCGGCGGAGTAGCCACTGCGAATTATGTCCTCGCCCGCGATGCGAACGAGCCGCTCTTCCCATGCTCGCAGCTCGTCATCGTCGAAGGCGTTGGCGAGCGACAGCATCGGGACTGAGTGCGTGTGTTTCGCCAGTGCGCTTTGCGGTTCGGCACCGATTCTGTGTGTCGGCGAGTCCGCGCTGCGAAGCTCGGGGTAGCTTGTCTCGAGTTTCTGCAGCTCGCGGAACATTGCGTCGTACTCGGCGTCGCTGAGCACGGGCCGGTCGAGCACATAGTACTCGTGCGACGCGCGATTCAGTCGCTCACGCAGCGTAGCGGCGCGAACAGCGGGAGCAGCTGCACTGCCACTAGGAGCCGGCGTTGTTTTCCCCCGTCTGCGCGGTGTGCTCATTGAATTCGCGGCTGTCGAATCGGATTACGCGGTTTCTGCCAGTTTCCTTCGCTACGTAGAGTGCATCGTCGGCGGCCTTGATCAGCGCCTCCGGGTCATTCACACGCGGGTGCGGCCACGCGGCAACGCCGCAGCTCATCGTTCGGTGGAGGACCTTGTCACTGTCGTACCGGAATTCCTCGTGCTCGACGCGTTCCCTGATGCGCTCGGCGAATGTTACCGCAGCGTCGAGCACTGTGCCAGGGAGCAACAGGACGAACTCCTCGCCGCCGTAGCGTCCCACGCGGTCGATCTCGCGTGCCTCGGCCTCCAGGAGCTTCGCGAACTGCTGCAATACCAAGTCGCCTGCCTGATGTCCGTAGTCGTCGTTGACTCGCTTGAAGTGATCGATGTCGCACATGACCAGAGAGAGCGGTTCGTGCGTTCGCTGCGACAATTCCCACATTTCGTGCAGTCGCTCTTCGAGTGATCGCCGATTCGCGACAGCCGTGAGCACATCAGTGCTGGACATGATGCGGAGCTGTGCATTGAGGGCGGATAGCTCCCGTTCCCGCTGAGCGAGGGCAGCCTGCAGCCCCTGAATGCGAAGCAGCGATTTGACCCGCGCGTCCAGCTCGCGGAAGTTGACGGGCTTGGAGACATAATCGTCCGCGCCGGCGTCGAGCCCCTGTATCAAGCTGTCGGTCGAGTCTAGCGCCGTCTGCATGATCACCGCGATGAATGGAAGCGATTCGTCGCTCTTTATGCGCCGAACGACTTCGAATCCGTCGATCTTGGGCATCATCACGTCGAGCAGTATCAGGTCCGGGGTTGGAGCCAGGTAGACACGCTCGAGTGCCGCCTCACCATCCGCCGCCTCATCGACTATGTATCCGCGCGCTTCGAGGCGCGCGCGGAGCAGCTGGATGTTGTCCGCATTGTCGTCTACAACGAGTATCCGCTTCGGCTTTTCATCCTGCATCTGGACTACCCAGGAATCGCTGCACCTCGGCGACAACGGCGCGCGGCTCACATGGCTTGGCCAGGTAGCCATCGCATCCCACTTCCATGGCCTTCTCCCTGTCGGAGGCCAGGGCGTGTGCAGTCAGCGCAATGATTGGAATGTGCCTTGTTGCCGGGTCATGCTTGAGCACCTGGGTAGCCTCCCAGCCGTCGATCACGGGAATGGAAATATCCATCAGGATCAAATCCGGCTGTTGGGCACGGGCTTTCGCTATGCCCTCCTCGCCGTTAAGAGCCTCGATGACGCTATAGCCGAAATGCTTGAGAATCGTCGAATAGACGATACGGTTGTCCTCGTTGTCTTCCACGAGCAACACTAACTTGCCAGACTCGCTCATTCACTCCTCGCACGGGTATTGCACGACTGTCTGCGCAAGATTCTTACCAGCTTCAGTTCACACAGGTCGCTATGGAAACAATCCACGATACTCCCGACGAAACAGTTGGCGTAAGAACTCGCCGATCATGGGCTGAGAAACGCCTGTCCAGGCGCGAGTCGGCGCCGATCCAAAAGCCACGGGGAAAGCCATTTTCGCGTGAAGCTGACTGGCGCGCGATCGCTCTTATAAGCGCCGGCCTCGCCGCCGGCCTGGTTCTCGGTGCGGGACTCGCCTTGCTGGTCGCGCCGCAGTCAGGCGAGCACACCCGGCTGGCCCTCAGCCAGGAGCTCCGACGTCGCCGGCCGTGGCGGAAGAGCTCATGGGAAAGGCTCGGTGAGGAATTCCGGGACGCGGCCCGGTTCGGAAGAAATCGGCTCCGCTCGTCAGGAACGACGGATACGCTCTGACTTTACGGATAGCTCCTCGGACCATCGGTCAGGCCGCCACGTTACCGAACCGAGCAAACAACGGGAATCGACTAGAGTCGCTTGAGCGCCGCCGCGGCCTCTGCCTTGTAGGTGGGGTCGTTGTAGTCAATCAGCTCTCCCGATACGACCGCCTCGAACTCGGTCCTGGCAGCCGACTTCAACCCCATGTCCCGGTACACCTTCGCGAGGTCCAGCCGATGAACAATCCGGCGCGGGTCGTTGGTCACGGCCTCCTCCAGGTAGCGTCGCGCATTTGCCCAGCTCGCCTCGCCAAACACGTCACCGCCAAGAAAATTCTTGGCGATCATGCGCGTGAAACCGCTTAGACGCATCACTTCGGCATTCCACACGCCCATTACGTGAAGGCAGCCCGCATGCGTCGGCTCGACCTTGAGGCAGGCGAGTGCCTGGTCCCGGACCCGTCCAGCGTACTTCACCTTGTCGCGGGCGCCCAGGGTCAGTGCCATCCGTCCGAGTGATTCCGCGAGGACAAAATGTCCGTCGGCACCGTTGGGATTAACTTCGACAGCGTGAGCGGCATGCGCCTGCGCGCTCGTGTACATCGCGGTTCGCTTGTCGCCATCCGGTTCGGCGGAGGCCAGGTCGACCTGTGAGCGGGAATCCCGCCACAGGGCTTCGTAGTTGTTCGGATCCAGCGCGATTGCCTTCTCGTATGCGGCGATTGCTTCGGATGCGTTGCGCGTGGTGTATGCCGCATCACCTTTCGCTATCCAATCGGAAGCCGATTGTGCGCCGACCTGCGCAGCAAGCGGCGACATGGGAATTGCGAGGGTGATCGCGCTGGCGGTTGCAATCGCGGTCGCGATCAAGAAGTTTCGATTCATCGCTGGATTCTCCAAGGATGTGAACGTTGGTCCAAATACCCCAATGATTGTTCCACGGCTGATCGAGCGGAAACGCGACGGCGGAAAACTGACTTCAGGGGAGTGGCGCGAATTGATTCACGCCTACTCCGTCGGTGACGTGCCTGACTATCAACTCGCGGCATTACTCATGGCTGTTTACTTTCGCGGCATGACGCGAGAGGAAACTAACGCGCTGACAGATGCAATGCTGAGTAGCGGCTCGACGCTCGACCTTTCTGCAATAGAACTCGCACGGATCGATAAACACTCGACAGGTGGAGTGGGTGACAAGGTATCACTGATTCTTGCGCCGCTGATTGCGGAGCTCGGCGTCGCGGTCCCGATGATGTCCGGTCGCGGACTTGGTCACACCGGTGGCACGCTCGACAAGCTGGAATCGATCCCAGGATTTCGCGCCGATCTTACGCTCACCGCTGCAATCGCTCAGCTCACCCGAATTGGCTGTGCACTCATCGGACAAACCGGCGAGATCGCACCGGCGGACAGGAAGTTGTATGCGTTGAGAGATGCAACGGGAACGGTTGAGGCGATTCCGCTCATCTCGGCTAGCATCATGAGCAAGAAACTCGCCGAAGGGCTCACCGGCCTCGTTCTGGACATCAAGTGCGGAAGCGGTGCCTTTCTCCCCGAGTTGGATCGGGGTATCGAGTTGGCGAAGACGATGATAGAGCTAGGCGCGGACCGCGGTTGCCCGGTGGTGGCGCTGGTCACCGCAATGGACCGGCCACTCGGCGACACGTGCGGCAACGCGCTCGAGGTGAGGGAGTCGATCGAGTTTCTGCACGGCAATGCGCCGCCTGACTTGGCGACTGTTACGTACGCCCTTGGTGCCGAAATGCTGATGCTCGCAGGAGTGGTATCCACTCGGGAAGAGGCAAAAAGCCGCATGTACGATGCGATCGAGAGCGGACGCGCTGCCGATCGGTTTCGCGCGATTGTCGCCGCACAGGGCGGGGATCCTCGGGTGGTCGACGATGTCACACTTCTCCCGCAAGCTCCGATCAGGGTCGACTACCTGGCCGCGCGCGATGGGATCGTGCAGCATGTGACTCCGCGTACGATCGGGCATGGGATAGTTGAGCTTGGCGGAGGCAGGCGGACGATGGCGGACGTGATCGATCCGGCGGTCGGTTTCGACATACGCGTCAAGCCAAACGTTACCGTAAAAGCGGGTGACACACTCGCGATCATTCACGCCGCTGACGAATCGGGGGCCGCGACCGCACGACGAGTGCTCGACGAAGCGATCGGAATCGGTGACGAGGTCGTGGATGTGCTGCCACTCGTGTCGCATCGAATAAGCTCTGGTTCGGTAGAGCGACTCTAGTGCTAGTTCTCACGGGACGCTCTCGCGACGCGCCGCAACCACCGTTTCGGCCGGATCCGCGTGAAGCAGCAAACTGCGTGGAACATCATGCCGATCGGTGGCTAGCCGAATAGCCACGGAGCAGCCATTCGAGCACGCATCCGGCGGTAAGGCAAGCGTCCATCGGGGTCTCATCGAACGATAGACGGCGAGTTGCCGATCTGCGCTTGCGACCGTATGGCCAGCGGAATCATGCACGATAATGTGTGCAATACCAATGAAGGCGCCATTGCCGGTCCGCGTGAGCGTTGCACTCACGTCAATTGCGTCGTCGCGCGTAACAGCATCAGCGTCGCTTATTATCACTCCGGTCGATACTGCTCCCTTGCGGAAGAATGCCGGGAGCACCGTAGCCGTTTCCATTGCGATTCGCACCCGCGACGTTGCCGAATCCGATGTGTCCACCAGCGCAGGAGTTCCGTCGTCGCGCGCATGCACGGTAATCCGGGCCCAGAATTCTCCGTCGGGCAGAACGGCTGGAGGCCGCGCCATGAGGCGGACTGTCCGACTGCCGCCGCCGCGCAGTGTGAAACGGCGCGGGTATGGCACTATCCAGTCGGCTGCGCTCGCGCTGTCAGGTCCATCACGAAGTTCGACGCGCAGGCGACCCGCGGAATCTGTAGTAGCGAACCCAAATCGCAGGTCCACGCTGAACTCCGCACGCGTTGCGTGCGGGTTCAGCACAGTAATGGCCGCGGCCGGACGCGCGGGAGTCAGCACGACCATGTGGGGATCGACGCCGATCCCGGCAACCTGGGCACCGGCAATGCGACCAAGTGCGCACCACGCTACCCCCGTTCGTGCAGCGCGGACAGAGACGCGACGCAACTTCACAGGTCGGCGTAAGCCGCGGTAATCTGGCCCGTGCCGCTGTACGTAGTGGTGGGCTGAATCGCAGATGCGGTGACGGTGGCACCAATGCCGAAATAAATCTTCGTGCTGCCATTGAACGTCTCGAACGAGACCGGAATCGGGTCGCTCGCTCCTGAGGTGAACGATACCGCGGTTCCGCCGAGCGCGGGACTGCTACTGGTTACGTATGTCCACCCGGTGATCGGAAGATTGCTGCCGGCGCTCGGGTTGAGTTGCGATGGCATGGAAAGCGTTACTGTTACCGCGGATCCGCCCTGACCGATAATTTCGAAGTGGCCGCTGGTTGCCGCGGTCGGCGCGATGGTCTTTGTCGTGGAAGTAAGCAGTCGCCCGAAGTCGAGCGGTCGCGAGACAACGAGAGCGAGCGGGCAAACGACCACGGCGTTGATTGCCATCGATCCAGACGCTGTCGTTTGGGCCTGTGCCGGAGTGGCGATCACTGTGACAAGTGCAAGTTGTGCGGCGAGCCACATTCGGCGAATTACGGTCTGCATGTTGACACTCCTGCCGCGAGTGCGGCGCGTTGGGTGAGTTGTACGCGCCGAGTATACGGTGGGCGTGAAGCGGCGGAATGATCTGGGATGCGGCTGTCGGAGCGATTCGCTGCGTCGCGGTAAATAGGGTCGATGCGACCTGCGCGCTTTACGAATCAATCGCGCATGAGCGATAAAAGAGGGCGCTCCCACGCCGGAAGCGCCCTCTTTGATCATCACGCAAGTGACTACACAAGATCGACATGGCAAACTCGGCCGCCAGGCAGCCTGTCTACACGTCGAGATTGCTCACGAATTTCGCATTCTGCTCGATGAACAGGCGTCGTGGTTCGACATCGTCGCCCATCAGGGTTGAGAAAATCTGATCGGCGAGCATTGCATCTTCCATGTTCACCTTGAGCAATGTGCGCGTGTTCGGATCCATCGTGGTCTTCCAGAGCTGGTCCGGATTCATCTCGCCGAGTCCCTTGTAGCGCTGAATGTTGACCGACGTCTTGCCGTCGTTTCCGCCCATGCGATTGATCAGGTCGTCGCGTTCCTTTTCATCGTAGGCATAGTACTCTTCCTTCCCCTTTGCCACGCGATAGAGCGGTGGCTGTGCGAGGTATATGTAGCCGGCCTCGATGAGTTCCGGCATCTGGCGGAACAGGAAGGTGAGGAGCAGCGTCCGGATGTGTGCGCCATCGACGTCGGCATCCACCATGAGAATGATCTTGTGGTAGCGGGTCGACTCGAGCGTGAAGTCGTCGCGTATGCCGGCACCGATCGCCGTGATGATCGTGCGAATTTCCTCGTTCGACAGCACCTTGTCGATGCGGGCCTTCTCGACGTTGATGATCTTGCCGCGAAGCGGGAGGATTGCCTGGAAGTTGCGGTTGCGGCCCATCTTGGCTGAGCCCCCGGCAGAATCGCCCTCGACGAGATACAACTCGCAGAGAACCGGATCACTGAGTGAGCAATCGGCAAGCTTGCCTGGCAGGTTGCCGACGTCGAGCGCGCTCTTCTTGCGCGTGAGATCGCGAGCCTTGCGCGCCGCTTCTCTCGCGCGCGACGCGGACAACGCCTTCTCGATTACTATGTTCGCGACTTTCGGATGCTCATCCAGATAGCGATTGAGCAGTTCGTTCATCACCGACTTGACAGCACCCTCGACTTCGGAGTTGCCGAGCTTCGTCTTGGTCTGGCCCTCGAACTGCGGCTCGTGAACCTTGACCGACAGAACGGCCGTCAATCCTTCGCGGACGTCGTCACCGGAGAGTGTAGACTCCTTGTCCTTCTTGTTGAAATTGCTGCGACCCAGGTATTGGTTGATGACACGGGTAAGCCCCGACTTGAAGCCGGTGAGATGCGTTCCACCTTCGTGAGTGTTGATGTTGTTGACGAAGGAGAAGACATTTTCGTTGTAGCCGTCGTTGTACTGAAATGCGATCTCGATGCCGATGTCATCGTGTGTCGTGTCGATGTAGATGACTTCAGGATGCAGCGGCTTGGTGCGCGCGTTGAGATACTGCACCATTTCCTGCAGGCCACCACGAGCGAGAAACGTCTCCGACTTCTCCTGGCCTTCGCGCTCATCCGTGAGCGTGATGCTCACGCCCTTGTTGAGGTACGCGAGCTCGCGCATGCGATTCGCGAGCGTGTCGTACTTGTAGGAAAGGTCGGTGAAGATCAGATCGTCCGGCTTGAACCAGGTCGTTGTGCCTGTGTCGTCGTTCTCGACAGTGCCGACGACCTTGAGTTTGGTCACCGTGGTGCCGCGGTTGAAATCCATGTAATGGATCTTGCCACCGCGCCGCACCCAGACCTTGAGCTGCGACGACAGTGCATTGACGACGGAAACACCGACGCCATGCAGACCGCCGGACACCTTGTAGCTGTTCTTGTCGAACTTTCCACCCGCGTGTAGAACCGTCAGCGCGAGTTCAAGACCTGGAATTCCTTCGGTCGGATGAATGTCGACTGGAATGCCGCGACCGTCGTCCACGACGGTGATCGAGTCGTCCTTGTGGATCGTCACTGCGATTTCAGTTGCGAAACCTGCAAGGGCCTCATCGATCGAGTTGTCAACGACTTCGTAGACGAGGTGATGCAGACCCGTCGCAGATGTCGATCCGATGTACATGCCGGGACGTTTGCGTACCGCTTCCAGTCCCTTGAGAACCTGAATGTTCTCCGCGTCGTAGTGCGGAGCGGAGCGTTCGATCTTTTCTTTG
>JANWKK010000263.1 GCA_025451425.1 Gemmatimonadaceae bacterium | reverse complement strand
TCTTCGAGGCAGAGACGCACATGCGCGCGCTCATCGATGTCGTCGCGGCGCAGGAGGGCTCCTATCCCGTCACGGCAGCCGCGACGATGTATCGCGCCGACGGCATCCTCGTGTCTAACCACGTAGGCGGTCCCTGGACTCTTGAGTTCCTGGAAGGGGATCGAGTGACGATCACCGTAGACTTCGGGCACGTGAACCTCGGCAATGGTCGATACGTCTTCTCCATCGGCCTGTATCGACATCTCTCGCCGGCCGACTCGTCCGAGGCATACGACCTCCTGGATCGAAGCTACGAGTTCGAGGTGATAGGTAATCCACCGTTTAACAACGGTGTCTTTTCGCACCCGTCTGAATGGTCGGTCGAGGCGCGGCCCCCAGTCGCGATTCGCTAAAGGCTGATCATGGACTCTCTGAGCATCACGCTCGTGTATATGGGCGATTCAGTCACGGTCGGGCAGCACATCGATCCAAGCGTGCGGTGGACCAGCCTGCTCGACAGGCGGTTACACGAACAGTTCGGCCACCGAGTCGCGTCGCACAACAAGGGAATTTCCGGCGAGACCACACGTATGGGACTCGAACGCTTCCCACGCGACGTCCAGGCGTTCCGTCCCGAGGTCATGACATTGCAGTTTGGATTGAACGACTGCAACTGTTGGCAAACCGACGAGGGACACCCCCGCGTTTCCCCTCAGGCCTTCGTTGCGAACCTGCACGAAATGATCACGCGCGCCAGACTCTTCGGTGCGCACGAGATCATCCTCTCCACAAACCACCGCACGTTACGCCGCACGCCGATGGCAAGCGAAGAATCCCTGGAGGAGGCAAGCCTCCGGTACAACAAGTTGATCCGCCAGGTCGCCGCAGAGACGGATGTGATGCTCTGTGATGTTGAGGAAGTTTTTGCGTCGGTTGAGGACGAGGGGCTGAAAGATCTGCTGCTCGCCGCGCCCGATGTGCTGCACCTCAGCGAGCGAGGAAACCTTGTTTACGCCGACATCATGTGGCCACATGTACAGCTTTGTGTGTCCGCTGCGCTTGAGAGGAAGGGGCTCTTGATCGAGAGATGAAGACATCTACCGACATCCACTGGAACGATCGGGCAGCTTCGGTTGCCGCCGACGTCGAGGTCAACATCATGGACGTCTTCCAGCGCGAGCTGGAGTATGACTATGTCTGCTCGTACCTTGAGCCGACGATGCGCGTTGTCGAAGCCGGTTGCGGCAACGGCTTCTCTACGAGACGGTTCCGCGACCTCGTCGAGTGGGTCGACGCATTCGATTACGCCGAGAACATGGTTGAACGTGCACGCAAGAGCGTGGGAGAACGCAATAACGCATTCATCCATGACAACATCTTGAACCCCGAACGATTGAATGGCCCCTATGACGCAGCGATCTGCGTGCGCGTGCTCATCAACCTTGGCGACCTGGAGCAACAAAAACGTGCGCTTAGCAACCTCGGTCAGTTAGTTAGACCCGGAGGACTGCTGATCCTCGCCGAAGGCTTTGCCGAAGGCTTTGAGCGTTTGAGTGCGTTACGGGCGAAGGTGTCGCTGCCGCCGATAGAGCCGGCAGCGATCAACTTCTACTCATCCCTCGACGACATTCTCCCAATGCTCGAGGCGTCATACAACGAGGTCGGAAGGTTCCACCTAGGCGCTTACGACTATCTGACCCGTGTCGTCTACCCGAAGATCGCCGGCGTGGAGAACGTTCAACACAACACGGTGTTCAGCGAGCACAGCTCGGAACTTGCGAGGGCGTTCAATCCAGACTCCTTCGAAGAACTCTCCAGAATGCGCGGCTTCGTGTACCGGAAGATTTAGGCAGGCACGGCCGTGCAGGGGAGCAACGACACCGATGCGGCGTCCCTCTCTGTTCTCCTCCTCGCAGACGACCACCGGACACAGGCAACGACAATTCGCGAGCACGTCGATGCATTCCGGCGGTACTCCAGACACAAGTTTGAGGTCTTCAATCCACGCGGACTGACGCGGAGCCGCGCCCTTGACTTCAGTGACTTCGACGCCGTTGTCATCCACTACTCACTCTTCGCGATCTCCGATCACTATCTGCCTCCTCCGATTCGCGAGCGGCTCGCGCAATACAGGGGACCGAAACTGCAGTACATCCAAGATGACTACCGCCAAGTCAACGAGATCAGCGCAATGATCGAACGTCTGGGCGTGAGTGTTCTCTTCACGCTTGTGCCTGAGCGAGAGATCGAGGCGGTCTGGCCGAGCGAACGCTTGCCAGGTGTCCGCAAGATCACAACTCTTGCTGGCTATGTCTCTGAGCACGCACTAGCGTTTCCGTCGCCACCACTTGCCGAACGCAGCGTGGACGTTGGCTATCGCGGACGGGAGCTTCCTTACTGGCTTGGAATCCTCGGCCAGGAGAAAGCATGGATCGCGCAGGAGTTCATGCGCCATGCCGTCGGCACCGGCCTTCGGTGCGACATTGGCTGGCGCGAAAGTGATCGCATTTACGGCAAGACCTGGTACGAGTGGGTCTCGTCCTGTCGCGCCACGCTGGGAACAGAGAGCGGATCGACGATCACGGACTTCGACGGCTCGCTCCAACGCAGCGTCGAGACGTACGTGAGAGAACACCCCACAGCCGACTTCTGGGAAGTCCACCGGGCGATCCTGGAGCCGTATGAAGACAACGTTCGTATGAACGTCGTGTCGCCACGCATTTTCGAGGCAGCCGCGCTCCGCACCGGACTCGTGCTGTTTCCGGGCGAGTATTCCGAGGTCGTCAAGCCCGATCGGCACTTCATACCTTTGGCTAAGGACTTCTCGAACTTTGACGAGGTCAGATTGCGCCTACAGGACGTCCGCGGTCTCGAAGAGATGGTGGCGCGAACATATGAAGAAGTCGCCCAGTCCGACCGTTACTCGTTTCGAGCGATGGCCAGTCAGTTCGATGAAGTGCTCGAGGATGTGTGTTCGCACCGCAGGCATTCGGGAAGCCCCAGGCGTGCGCGAGCTGTTGCGGGACGGTACCGCCTTGCTCAGATCGAGCGCCGTCTCGACCTCGTGCGAGCTTCAGCCCGTCGCGGGCGTGTTCTGCCAGCGAGCGGAGGTTCCGCGTTCGAACGTACGGCGCGGAGGCTGGCCCTCGTGCGCCTCATCGCTAGCGACGGTGCCGTATTGCGTCTTGCGGCAGTGGTCGCCGCGGAAAGCAAGAGATGGCCGCTCCACGGCGAGGTTGCCGCCGACCTCACGCGTCTCGCAATAGTCAGACGCGCGCATCGCGGACTTCTCGTCGCTGGTCAGCCATGGGTTACCGAGTCGCAGCTCGTCGGGGATACATTGATTCTTCGTAGCGTTCGTCCGCGGCTTGGACTCATCGCGCTCGGCGCCGAGGCGAGAGACGTCCTGGCTAACGAAACCGTCTCCGGGATCGTTTGGGATCACAGCGAAGTGGGGCGGGTCTTCCACTACGAGTTCATCCGTTCGTTATGGGCCGTGGGCGATGTCGGTTCTCGTGATGATCCCATGCGCTTCCACTTTCGAACGCTTACGACGTTGCCGCGGCGGCCTGTCTGCGCGGCGCTTCTTCCACTGCTGGAACCGCCTTACATCGACCCAAACTCTCTCCAAGTCGTGCCCCGCGGCATCCCCGCAGCGCTCCACGCCATACGACACATCGGGCTGTACGTGCCAAAGGCTGCGATCACCGCTCGCCTTCTCTTCAGCGATGCGCCGACAAGGGAATTAGCACGCATGGCGTTGTTCGACCGCGAAATCGTGAGTCAGTTTGGTATCAGCGGCGTCCTCGGCGATATGACGAAGTTCGCACTGCTCAACCGAGCGCGTGCAGGCAAGATCGCAGGGGTCGGAAGCGTCACCGAAGAGCGCAGCGGCGACACGATCTTTTTTCGTACCCATCGTGCCTACTTGGCTCGCACCAACGCCGGCCTCGACGATCTAACTGGGTCGGTCGTGCCGGGGATCGTTTGGGATCACTCTGCGGTCGCGGGCAAGGTAGCCCTATCTGACCGCGTCGATTTCGCACTCGGTCTAGACGGCAAACACCGATTCCCGGTCATCAACGAACTCTTGCAACGGCGCCGCACTACCGTTTCGCGATTGGTCGGCGGAGCGTGATACGTCCACTTTCGATCCTCCTGCTGGCAGACGATCAGAAGGGCGCGCCAAACACAATCCACGACCACATCAGTTCATTTTCGCGCTACTCACGCCACACCGTCGAGACGTTCAACCCACGTAACCTCGGCCGCAGCCGATTCCTCGATCTCGACGAGTTTGACGTCGTCGTTGTGCACTACTCATTGGCGGTCATTTGGGACGACTACTTCTCGCCGTGGTTTCGCGATCGCCTTGCGCAATACGCGGGCCTCAAAGTCCAGTTCCTCCAGGACGAGTATCGCTGGGTCGACGAGATCACCGCAACGATCCGGTCGATGGGCATCGACATTCTCTACTCGGTCGTGCCTCCCGACGTCGTCGACGCCGTCTACGGCGAACGGCTGCCCGACACCGAGGTGCTCTTCACGCTGACCGGTTACGTCCCTGAAGGCATCGTCGGGAGAGCCGTGCAGTCGCTCGGCGACCGACGTATCGACGTCGGCTATCGCGGTCGCTCGACCGCGTACTGGCTTGGCCGACTCGGCTACGAGAAGATCGAGATCGGACGCGGCTTCTTGCCGCGTGCGGAGTCCCTTGGGCTCACGTGCGACATCGCCTGGAGCGAGAACGCCCGGATCTACGGCGACCACTGGTACGAGTGGATGGCGTCATGCCGAACGATGCTCGCGAGCGAAAGCGGCTCGTCGATCGTCGACTATGACCGGTCGGCGGAGAACGGCGTCCGCGAATACCTCGCGTTGAGACCGACCGCCTCGTATGAGGAAGTGGAGGCCGCACTACTCCTGCCATTCGCCGAAGGCCCGTCGATCAACACGATCTCTCCGCGTGTGTTCGAGACCGCCGCGATGAGAACCGGGCTCATCATGTTCCCCGGGGAGTACTCAGGGATCGTGCGGCCATGGGAGCACTACATCCCACTCGAGAAGGATTTCTCGAACATCGGTGAGGTCGCGGAACAGATACGCGACCTGCGCTTTCTCGAGGACCTGACCACACGGACGTATGCCGATCTGGTTGCGTCCGGTGATTATTCGTACCGCCGCTTTGTCGAACAGTTCGACGACGAGATCAGCCAGCGCGCAGGCGCGTCGCGTCGACGTGGCCGCTTTCCAACCTTCCGACTCCGGGCGGAGCAACTCTCCACGGGCCGGAGCTACCGCGTCAGCTCGTTGTACGGACTCACACGGGCTGCATTGCTCCGATACGTCGGATTGAGACACTCGTGGAACCGCGCACCGTTGCGCCGCCTTGCGTTCCTCGCCGGCCGACGGCGGGAGGCCGTCCCAGGCGAGACCAGCCTCTGGGACGATCTATTCCGACTTGCGCTGTTGACGAGCATTCAGTCGGGCGAACTCGTACCCGAAGGGACGCCGTTTCGCGTCCAGGCGAGCCTCGAGGACGGCACGCTGACGTTCACGAGCAGACCCGCGAGTGAACCCATCGCATCGGCGGGGGCAGGTGGCACGACCGAGGCCGTCCGCGCCGGCACGTTGCGCGAAATCGTCTGGAATCACGCAGCCATCGGTCAATACGTCACCCTTCCATTGCCGCTGACGAAGAAGCGAATCTCGCTAGACGTCGGCCGTTACGATGCCTACGGCGTCTATCGCTTCGACCGGCTTCTCGATGTTGCCCGAGAGGACCCGGGCCTGGCGCTGGACGCTCTTCAGCCACTTTTGACGCAATCCGACAGCGAGGCCAGATGACCAACGTACTTGTAACCGGCGGCGCAGGTTTCATCGCATCGCATATCACCGAACAGCTCCTGGAGCGAGGAGACTCGGTGCTCATCGTTGACAACTTCGCGACAGCGCGAAGAGACACGCTGCCCGAGAGCCACGAAAACCTTCGACTCGAAGAGAACACGATCGTCGACACCGCGTTCATCGACGGTCTCTTCGACGACTTCCGTCCCGAAGTCGTCGTTCACGCTGCCGCGTCGTACAAGGACCCGGAGGATTGGGACGAGGATGCGCGCACAAACGCCGTCGGCACGGCGAACATCGTGCAGGCGTCCGAGCGCACCGGCGTCGGTCGCCTCGTGTACTTCCAGACTGCGCTCTGCTATGGCCTGCACCCGGACGAGCAGCCGATCACTCTGTCGCACCGTCTCGACCCCTCAGCGTCGAGTTATGCGATCTCGAAGACTGCCGGCGAGTGGTACGTCCGCCTGAGCAAGTTGGACTGGATCTCGCTCAGGCTCGCGAACGTC
>JANWKK010000262.1 GCA_025451425.1 Gemmatimonadaceae bacterium | reverse complement strand
GATGCGAGTCGACTCGGCGGATATGCTGGCGTAGAGCGAATCGATCTTGGCTCCGTCGAGATCTCGCAGCTCGAGCGTGCACACGACTTGACCAGGAATGACGTTAGGCGCACCGGGGAAAGCCTGCAGGCGTCCAACCGTGCCGACCTGACGGCCCGGCACACTGGTCACGATCCGGTTCACGGCTTCGACGAAGCGCGCCGCCGCGAGGAGTGCGTCGTGCCGCTGATCCATCGGCGTCGTACCCGCATGATTCGCAAAGCCACTGACCGTCACTTCCCACTGCTTGATGCCGACGATCCCTTCGACGATGCCGATATCGACGTGGTCGCGCTCGAGCGTTCCACCCTGCTCGATGTGCAGCTCGAGATATCCCGCGATGTCACCCTTCACGCGCCGCGACGTCGCTAGTTTCTGGGCGTCGCCGCCGAGGAAGGCGATACCTTCGGCTATCGTCTTGCCGCTGCGACTCACATTCTTCAACTCGTCCGTAGTGAGCTGGCCACTCACCGCGCGGCTTCCATACAGCCCGCCCTCTTCGTTCTGCCACACGACGACCTGGAGCGGGTGACGCGTGGTGATTCTCTGCTCGCCTAACGTCTGGGCAGCCTCGATCGCGGCCAGCGAGCCGACGTCGCCGTCGTAGCTACCACCTTCGGGCACCGAGTCGATGTGCGAGCCGAAGAGAATCGGCTTGCGCGATGCGTCGCGTCCTGGCCGCGAGGCAATGATGTTCCCAGCGGCGTCGATCGTCGGCGTAAGTTTGGCGTCGCGCATGAGGCCAAGCACGTACTCGCGCGCTTGGCGGTCGGCGTCGCTGTACGCAACGCGAGTGACGCCTCCTTGCGGATTCGCGCCAACGCGCGAGAGCTCCGTAAGGTGCCGATTGAGACGGTCGCCGTTCACGCGAGGCGCGGTCACGGCACCTAACGAGCCGCGATGGAGCCGCGGCACGACGAGGGCGGCAGCCAGCGTCGCGCCGAACTGGCGTCGGTTCATTACTGGACTGGTGGTTTCACGTCCGCCGGCAGTTCGCGCAGCGACATCCGATGAAGAAAGGCGCGCTCGTCAGACGTGAGGCTCCGCACGCCGTCTCGCTTCGCTTTCGCGATGACCCGGTCGAGCTCCTCGACGTTCATCGGATGCAGACCGACGCGAGGAATTGCTTCCCAGCTCGCGATCTCCTCGTTGCCGGCACTCAGCCCCCAGCCACGCTTGCCGTAGGTCGCGGTATCCAGCTTTCGCTGATAGCTGCGCAGTGGTGAGCGGTAGTCGATGAAGCGCAGATACAGAAACGCGCCGACGACACCACCGAGGTGAGCGAAGTGCGCGGTGCCAGCACCGAAGCTCCCGAGGCCGCCGAGCCCGCCGACAACGGACATTACCGTATAGCCGATGACGAGCCACCGCGCCTCCACCGGGAGTGCGCCCCAGATATAGACCTTTTCGCGCGGCCAGAGCGTCGCGTACACCAGCAGCACTCCGAGGATTGCGCCCGACGCGCCTACGATCGGAGCATCCACGATACTCTTCAGCGCCAGTGAGAGCAGCGCGCCGGAGAGTCCCGCGATGAAGTACATGGTGAGAAAGCGGCGACCGCCCATCTGCGCTTCAACACGCGGGCCGAAAAAGCCGAGTGAAATCATGTTGAAGAAGATGTGACTCCAGCTCGCATGCTCGAACATGTACGTCACGAACGTCCACGGCATCAGGCGGATGATCGACCACTCGGGATAAAATGCGAGGAACTGGCTCAGTCCCGGGAGGAAATACACGCTCACGACGAACACGATCACGTTCGCCACGATGAGCCGCTTTACCCAAGGTGTCAGGAAGGAGAACATGCCGTCGAGGCGAAGAGCCTGTGGTTGTCATCCTGAGCGAAGCAAAGGATGACAGGTAAATGTACTGTCGAGTTTCACGACCGAATCGTCAGTGCGTAACCGCCCGTCGGAGTGCCCGTCCCGCTAATACCCCGGTGAAACTCCCCCGATCGATGGCCAACGCGCCGTTCACGAAAACGTAGCGCATGCCCGTCGCCAGTAGTGTCGGTTCGCGGTAGGTCGCGCGGTCGGCCACGGTTGCCGTGTCGAAGACGATGACATCAGCGAATTTACCAAGTGCCAGGACACCTCGCTCGGGAAGTCGCAGTGTTTGCGCAGTCAGCGCGCTGGACCGATGAATCGCCTGCGGAAGCGTCAGGACGTGTTTCGTGAACACGTACTCCCGCAGAAGCCGCGGGAATGTGCCGTATTTTCGCGGATGCCCAGCCGACCCGTCTGAGCAGGTCATGATGAAATCCTGAACCATGAACTTCTCGATGTCCTTCTCGTTCATGTTGAACGAGGCGACCGACGCGTCGCCTTGCTGAACGATCTGAAGCGCGGCGTCGATGGTCGACTCGTGTCGCGTCGTCGCGATCTGCTCGAGCGTGCGGCCCAGGATACTCGTGTCGCGCGTCGACGAGATCAGGAGCGTCGATGCACCGCCGCGCCGCCGGAGGTTGACCTCCATCTCTCGCGTTAGGCGGGCGCGGGTCGCGGCGTCGGCGATGCGCGCCCGGAGCGAATCGCGCCCGCCAACCTCTGCCCAGCGTGGCAGCAGCGAAGCGCCGACGCTCGTACCGGACGCGTCGTACGGGTACTGGCTGGCGGTGATGTCGATCCCTTGCGCACGCGCGGCGCGCATGAGGGCGATGACCGTGTCGCTCTGGCCCCAGACGTCGGCGCCGAGCGCTTTGATGTGCGATATGTGGATCGGGATTCTCGCTTCGCGGCCGATCCGAATCGCCTCGTTCACGGCGCCGATGAGTCCAATCGAGTAGGAGCTCTCGTCGCGCAGATGAGTGTCGTAGATGCCGCCATACTGTGACGCCACCTTCGCGAGCTCGATGACTTCCTCGGTTCGCGCGTAGCTGCCCGGAGCGTAGTAAAGACCGGTGGACATCCCAATGGCGCCGTCGTCCATTCCGCGCCTAACGAGTGACCGCATGGCGTCGAGCTGTGCCGGCGTCGGCGCGGCATCGGACATACCGAGTACGACGCCACGCACGGAGCCTTGTGGGACGTAGAGCGCCGCGTTCGTGCCGATCCCACTCTTGGTCCAGGCGTCGAGCGCCTTGCCGATCTCCGTTGTTCCGCCGCCGTCGTTGTTCGTGACCACCGTCGTCACGCCCTGCATCAAATAGGCAAGGTTGGCGCGCTGCCGTACATCGGAGCTGCCCAGGTCAGCCGCGGTATGCGTGTGCGGATCGATGAAGCCTGGTGCGACGACGAGTCCCCGGACATCGATCGTACGCTTTGGCGCCAGGTTGGACGTCGACGCATCGCCAATGAACACGATTCGGTCGCCACGAAGGGCGAGATCGGCAACCCGCGGCGCGCTACCGGTGCCGTCGATAATCGTGCCGCCTCGCAGCAGTACATCGACGTCTTCGGTTTTGGTCGGAATGGCTGTCGCGCCAGAGAACGCGAGCAAGGCGAAGGGGAATGCGCGCCGGAAGTGCATCGGTGATTGGATTAGCTGCCGTAAATCACGGTTTGGAGGTTTCAACGTCAGGCACGTGCTCCCGCGCAAGCCCCTTGACGCCTCGTGTGCAAGGTCCCACAATGCCCGCCCGCGGCGCCTGACGATACCTAACGAGCTTCCTGCCTAGCGAGCTCGTGCAGCCCACCGTCTATATCCGCCGTCTCGTCATCGGAAGCGCACCATCCATCACTCACCAGTCTCGCCATGAGCCCCTTCCGCAGGACCAGCACGTTAGGCGTGTTGGCCGCCTTTGCTGCCTCTACCCTTGCGATGCCGCTTGCTGCCCAGCAGGGGACCGTCCGCGGTAGCGTCATCGATTCCGCGTCGCAACGTGGGATCCCAGGCGCATCCGTTACGATCTCCGGATCCACGCGCGGAGTCGTCACCGACGACGCCGGCCGGTTCACGTTGCGAAGCGTCCCGGCTGGAAGCACCGCGATTCGCGCGCAACGCATCGGCTACGCACCGCAAGAGCGAACCGTTGCCGTCGCCTCGGGCGACACGGCGTCGGTGTCATTCGAGCTGCGCGCCGTAGCCGTCCAGTTGTCGGACGTCGTGTCGATCGGCTACGGTACCAGCAGCCGACGCGACGTCACCGACGCTATCGCGTCCGTGACTGCTATCGATATCGAGAACAAGCCGGTCGCCGGCATCGAGTCGGCGATTCAGGGAAAGATGGCCGGTGTGCAGGTAACGCAGAACGCCGGTAATCCAGGCAATGGGATCTCGATACGCGTCCGCGGCCCGGCGTCCGTGAACGCGGGAAACCAACCGCTTTATGTGCTCGACGGCGTGCCGATCATCCAGGAGGATTACGGCCAGCTGGGCTTGGGCGGCCAGGATGTGACGTCCATTTCGAGTCTGAATCCCGACGAGATCGAATCGATCGATGTTTTGAAGGACGCCGCCGCCGCGGCGATCTATGGATCGCGTGGTTCGAATGGCGTCGTGCTGATCACGACGAAGCGCGGACGCGCCGGGCAGTCGCACGTGAATCTGAGCACCTACTACGGCAGCCAAACGAACCCGAAAACGCTCGCGCTCCTCGACGCCCAGCAGTACGTCGAGGTCTTCAACGAAAGCGCAGTGAACGACGGTGAAGACCTCCCCTTCACCACGGGTGTCGACGACGCACACACGTTCGACTGGCAGAAGGCGGTATTCCGCAGCGCGCCTGTAGGGGACATGCAACTCAGCATGAGCGGTGGCACGGACCGCGTGAAGTACTATCTCAGCGGCGGGAATTTCGCGCAGCGCGGCATCGTCATCGGCTCCGACTACCATCGGCAAACAGGCCGTGTCAACATCGACTTTGACGCGACGAACCGTTTGCTCTTGCGCACTTCAGTCGGCTTGGCGCGCGAGGATAATCATCGCATCGAGGGCGACGGCAGTCTCGATGGCGTGGTCACGAACGCGATCGGGATGCAGCCGATGCGCCCGATCTTTGGAAACTTCTACGGCTATGCTGGCGCCGACAGCGGATTGAAGTACTCGAATCCCGTCGCGCTGGCCGCGTACAACACGACCACCTATGGCACGCTCCGGGGCCTTGGAAACGTTGAGGCTCGGTATGCGCTCGGCAACAAGCTCGCGGTCACCGGGAGATTCGGCGCCGACATGCTCTCCCTTGACGAGCTGCAATGGGAAAGTCCGAAGGTCGATCAGACCTATGCGCAGAGCGCGAATGGCGTCGGCAAGAGCGATCACACGACGGCGACGCGATACGTCTCCGAAGTCTTCGGCACATACGAAGCGTACACGAGCGACCAGCAGAAGCTGTCTGTCGTTGGAGGCGTGAGCGCCGAGCTCAAT
>JANWKK010000261.1 GCA_025451425.1 Gemmatimonadaceae bacterium | reverse complement strand
CGCGGCGCCAATGAGCTTGATGCGAAGTCGCTGAATCCGGCTCACCGCCGCCGGCCGCGTTCTACATAGGCGCTCGGCGATATGAGTATATGAAACTTGATCGCCGAGCCACTCGAGCATCTGTCGCTCGTCAGGCGTTACGTCGTCCTCGAGCGCGCTCACGAGTCGTTCGAGCACGGGCGAGAGCACCGGCGGCTCCCAGTCCGGGCCGCGCGCCGCGCGCAGCGATCTCTCCGACGAGAGACTCGTTACGACCACCTCGCGGAGCTCCGCAGGGCCATCCCCAACTTCCTGCAACGCGTCGGCGATGCGTGTTCGGTACGCCATTTCGCGAGCTCGATGCTCCAGCGCTCGCAGTCGGCACGCTCCGGCGACGTACGCCTTCAACTGTCGCGGTGGGCTTTTCGCCCTTCGACCTAGCGTTATCGCGACGTCGTAGAGCAGCTCCGCAACCCAATGACTTCGCTCGTCCGGCGCGATCCGCAGCCAATGTGCATAACGAGCCACGAGCGGCTCGAACAGTCGAATGAATTCGTCGATGGCATCCGGATCGCGCGCCCGGAGCCGTTCGACGAGCTCTCGCTCGTTAACGGGCTCTTGACTCTCATTCCCTGACGCAGCGTTCTCCACTCCCGCACCATTTCGAAAAGAGGACCCGAGGGAGACACGAGTCGCGTCTCCCTGCTTATGTAGTTGACCGCCATATGCAGGTCGGCCAGTCAGCCGAGGTAAGGATCGGTCAGCGCGTCACTTCGGCGCTTCTCGATCCAGCGCCTGAACAGCGCCATCCACTGATGCCGCACCTCGGCGGACATCGTTCCCGCGATGAGCCGCGTCCGCAGCTCGCGCCCACGTGCAGCGCGAAGGCCGAAGCGCTCCGCAGTACGGAGTAAGGCCAGCGCGTCGACGACATCGTTCGCTTCGCGCTGCAGCGGATCATCGCTGATCGCCAGCGGAGACGGCTCAACCTCGCGTACGCGTCTCGGCCGCGGCGATGGCTCGTGAGGCATGAGCCCGGTCGCGACTGCCATCCCATGCCGCAACCGCGACGACTTTCGCATCTCCTCGGCGCTCGGCCGCTCGCGCGACGCCGTGAAGCCGAGGTTGGCGAGCGCTCGGCCCACCGCGGACGTCTCCGTGTTTTCGAGACACGCGACGAGGTTGATCTCGCTATCGCCCTCTCGCTCCGCCGCCCAACCGGTCGCCGACGGGAGCTCATCCTCCGGCGATCGGTACACGAGCGCCTTGAAGATCACTTCATTCGAGGTGCGACTGACGAGCTCTGTTTGGATGCGGCCGAGCGGGTGCCGTTCGTAGAAGAGGCGAATGCGCTCAGCGACGGTCGCATAGGCAGCGAGATCGTAGTCGGATCCCTTTCTGGGCATGTTCAACTCCTGGCTAACTTCGGCTTTTGTTCGGTAGCCAAGTTATGAGCGCGACGTGACGCTCCGCAAGTAGGCCTCTGATCGTAAGTCGAGCACTGATAACGTTTTCCACATCACCCTGTGGAAAGCTTGTGCGGTCGCACGGCCGGGGACGTCAGTCGCCGCGACCGCAACAACTTGCGACTCCCCGCACGACGAGGCTCCTTTGAACGTTGCTCACCAGCATGGGGTGCGAAATTGATGATGCGACTCCTCTCGATCTGCGCGATCACCATCTGCTCGACCTTCGCTGTTCGTTCCGGGGCGCAGGCGCCTAACGTGTTGACGCGCGCGGAAGCGCAGGCCGGATGGCAGCTGCTCTTCGACGGACAAACGCTGCGCGGCTGGCACGGACTCGGGTTCCCGAACATCCCATCGGGACTGTGGACGGTGCGAGACGGCGCGATCGAGCACCTCGAGAAGCACAAAGGCGCTGTGCAGCCCGACGGCCAACCGCTCGTCGGCTTCGATCTCATCTCCGACAGCGCGTATCAGGACTTCGAGCTGACGTGGGAGTGGAAGATCTCGAAAGCCGGCAACAGTGGTCTCAAGTACAATGTCGACGAGCAGCTCTCGACGGCCTTCGATCCGCCGCACGCGGCGAAGGGGTGGGAGTACCAGATGATCGACGATGCGGCGAACGAGGACAACAAGCTCGCGACGCACCGCACGGCTGCGCTCTACGACATGTTCGCGCCTAACGCGTCCAAGCCGGTGAAGCCGGCGGGCGAGTGGAACCGGTCACGGCTCATCTTTCGCGGGAACCACGGTGAGCATTGGCTCAACGGCGTCCGCGTCGTGACGTTCGACCTCGGCACGCCTGCGTTCGACTCGGCGTTTGCGAAGAGCAAGTACGCGAAGTATCCGTCGTGGTTCCCGGTGCGGCGGAAGGGACAGATCGTACTTCAGGACCATGACGACGTCGTCTGGTTTCGAGATATCAAGATTCGTGTTCTCAAATGACTCGTGTTGTTAACCGCAGAGGGTGTATGATGGACATCGACCGACGCGACTTCGTCAAGCAAACCACCGTGGCCGGATTGGGCATTCTCGCGGGCTCGCATCGCATGGGCTGGTCACCTAACGAGACCGTTCGCGTCGCCGTCATTGGCGTCAATGGGCGCGGCATCGTCCACGCACAGAACTACTCCAAGCTGCGCAACTCCGAGGTTGCCTACATCTGCGACGTCGACGCCAACGTCATTCAGAAAGGAATGACCGCCGCGAAGTCGCAGGCGCGCGCGCCGAAGACAGAGCGCGACTTCCGGCGCATTCTCGACGATAAGAGCGTCGACGCGATCAGCATCGCGACGCCGGATCACTGGCATGCGCCGATGGCGCTGCTTGCGCTGCACGCCGGCAAGCATGTCTACGTCGAAAAGCCGAGCGGACACAATCCGCGCGAAGACGAGCTGTTGATGGAAGCGGCGAAGTAGTACGACAAGAAAATCCAGTTAGGCACGCAGGCCCGCTCCGGACCGCACTTCTTCGAAGCGCTCGAACGCATAAAGAGAGGCGAGATCGGGACGCCGTATCTCGCGCGCGCCTGGTACGCGAACACGCGCGGCTCGATCGGCAAGGGGAGGGTCGCGCCCGTGCCGTCGAACCTCGATTACGAGCTCTGGCAGGGACCCGCGCCGCGAACGCCGTATCGCGACAACGTCGTCCACTACAATTGGCACTGGTTCACCCATTGGGGCACGGGCGAGATCTGCAACAACGGCACGCACGAGCTGGACGTCGCGCGCTGGTTCCTCGGCGTCGACTATCCGACAAGTGTGTCGTCCGTCGGCAGGCGCTTTCACTTCCAGGACGATTGGGAGTTCCCCGACACGCAGGAAGTGACGTACGAGTTCGGTGACAACGGTGGAAAAGTCATCGCATGGTACGGCCAGAGCTGCAACGGAATTCGCCTGTACGATCGCGACCGTGGCACGACCGTTCTCGGCACTGGCGGCAGCGTGATCATCGATCGCGACGGGTACGAGGTCCGTGACCTGAAGAACAAAATCGTTAGGCGCGCGACCATCGGCCAGTCGACGGATGGTGTCGACACCCTTGGCGACGATCCGCTGACGTATTTGCATATGCAGAACTTCCTCGACTCCGTGCGCACAGGCGTGAAGCTCAACGCGCCGATCACCGATGGCGCGAAGACGGGATTGCTCTGCCACGTCGGAACCATCGCGCACCAAACCGAGCGCAAGTTGCGCATCGATGCGAAGACGGGTCACATCGTCGGCGATGCGGATGCGGCGGCGAAGTGGGACCGAACGTACGAGCCGGGCTGGGCGCCGACGGTATGACGAACGCGCGCGGGCTGTGCTGCGCCCTGCTTCTCGTTTCGTCGGCGCTACACGCGCAGCCAGGACCACGCACGCCTAACGACACGCTGCACTCGCCCGTTGTCGCCGCGAATGGAAGCGTCACGTTCCAGCTCTACGCGCCCAAAGCGAGCGCCGTGACGATCCGAAGCGAAGGGCCCGCGGCGTTCGAGAACAAGCCGATGCAGAAGAACGAGCAAGGCGTCTGGACGTACACGACCACACTTGCGCCCGATCTCTACATCTACTGGTTCGAGGTCGACAGCGTCACCGTCGCCGATCCGCGGAACAACCATCCACGCGTCAACATGACAACGGTCCGGAGCCTGCTCCACGTCCCGGGACCTGCCGTCGAGTTCTTCGCCGATCGCGACGTGCCGCACGGCGAGGACGCCGAAGTGTGGTATCAGTCGACGTCGCTCGGCGTGTCGCGCCGGATGCACGTCTACACACCGCCCGGCTACGAGAAGAACACCACACGTTACCCCGTCTTCTATCTACTGCACGGCGCGGGCGACAACGACGAGGCGTGGCTCGCCGTTGGCCGCGCGAATTTCATACTTGATAATCTGATCGCGGCCGGGAAAGCCAAGCCGATGATCGTTGTCATGCCCGCAGGCCATACGCCGCGGCCGGGAGGCATCTTCGGTCCGCCGGGGACGCCCGATCCCTTCATCGGCGACTTCCTCAAAGACATCATGCCGTACGTCGAGCAGCATTACCGCGTGCTGCCGGGGCGTACGAATCGCGCGATCGCGGGGCTGTCGATGGGTGGCGATCACACGTTACGAATCGGCTTGCCGAATCTCGACAAGTTCGCATACCTCGGCGTGTTCAGCTCAGGGATTCTCGGCGCATTCAATCTTGGTCCGGCCGCCGGCGACAGTGCCGCCGCGCTCTTTGCGCGCCAGAACGCGGCGGTCTTCGCCGATCCGAAGATCAACGAGAAGATCAAGGTGCTCTGGCTGTCGACGGGGAGTCAGGACTTCATCATGCCATTCACGAAGGCGACGCTCGCGCTTTTCGACGCGCACCACATCAAGTACAGCTTCACGCCGAGCGAGGGCGGGCACACGTGGCCGAACTGGCGGGCGTATCTGAATACGTTTGTGCCGCTGCTCTTTCAGTGATTAAGGAGTTAAGAACTGCGTGACGCCCCGATCAGGCCACTATGAAAAAGGGTGGTACGGATTTCACGGAGGCGTGGCGAGAGGAGTTGTAACGTTCACGGCGCGATCCGTTTGATCCGTTGACTCCGTCTAATCCGTACCACCTTTTTTCATTGTGGCCAAGTTCCCGCTTCGTCCTCGCGGCTATCTCGTGCTGCACCTTGGAACGCCGGTTGGCCGGGCGGGCCTAACGACTATTGGCTCGCTCGGTATAGGCGAGCTCGCGCCTGAGCCGGGATATGCTGCGCTCCGCGATGTGATTCGGGCCGGCTCGCGATCGCTGTGGGCGGTCGGGTTCCTCGCCATTGCGGACAAGGAGCCCTCGCTCCGCCGAGTGCCATCCGATGTCGTGTCCCGAGTCGCCGAGTTACCGCTCGAGCTTGAGGACGAGCGAGGTACCTTCGTGCCGACGGACTTCGTGAACATTGTCGAGCGGGAAGATGCTTCGCTCGCGCCGGCTGTCTTCGTCCGGTTCCGGCTGGAGCGCGCCGGGCAGCCAGCCGTCTCGCCGCCCGCCGCCGTCACGGATAGCGGTCGTACGTAGCGCGCGACCAGCGCGACCCGCACCGAACTCGCGCCGAAACACCAGACAGGTTCTGAAGCTCGATATCAACTCTTAATCGAGCGCTCACCTCATCGTGATGGCGAGAGGGACTGCCGGTTGCGTATGGTTTCTCCATGCGGCCGCCACGCGTCCCTCGCTCGCCGCTGTTCGCGATCCCGCCATTGACGGCGTTCTTGGCCACGTTGATGGGATTGGTCGCGATCTTACTCATCCTGCCAATGGACGAGCTTGGACGTCACGATCTCGACATTCGGTCGAGTCGCCTGCTGTGCTACACGCTCGCCTACGACAGTCCGATCGACGGACTTGCGGCGTTGTACATACCGACGCTCTTGGTGCTCCGCCCGAATGCCATCGCGTCGTTGATGTCGTGGGGAGCCGCCATCGATACCGGAGCACCAAAGTTCACACACTCGGGGAATTGGTCGATGTTCGGGCCGTCGTCGTTCAGGGTCCGGTACGACGACGTCACCAAGCCGTTAGGCTTGCAGCTGGTCTTTCGGTACGGCCAGACGGGTTTGATCGGTCGCGCCTCCCTGTTTCTCACCGGTCGACCCGCACTGCCACTCCGATCGGTGCTGGTCATCGGGAGAGAAGTGCCCTGCTCTCCGCAACGAATACAGCGTCACCACTCAGCGCCCGAGATGCTCACGCCAGGCAAGTATCGGCTGATTCTGATCGCCGGTCGTGGCGGCCACGTGGGAGCGCGAGCAGCGGGAACGTTGACACTCTTCCCTACCAGCGGCCTCGATCGATCGCCAACGAAACCTAACGAGCGGGCTCGACCCGACACCGCCGACTATCCGATGTACGGCGCGACGAATCTCGATTTCGCGCATGTCGGCGCCCCCGTTTTTGCCAGCGACAAGTTTTCGCCTTCTCCGATGTCGCTCGATCCGCTGCACCCCGGCGTCCTCGTGCATTTCGATTATTCGAATACGCTCGCCGGCCCGCCGCACATCGAGATCTTGATCGGCACACTGAACAACGTGCGGGCCGTGCGCAACTACGACATGGCCGACGGAGCCGGCATCGTCCTTTCCGTACGTCGGATCGCCGGGGGCCGCGTGTTCGGCGACTGGGGACCTTACGGCATCGTCGTGAACGGCAGCGGCGAGTTTTACCTCGAGCCCTTCGAAAGCAACAGCCTCGACATCATCGAGCGTCCGACTGCACCTCCGAGTCGAGCTGCGCCAGCTCAGCGGCGTATACCCGGCGCAGAAACCGTCGAGTCATCGCCCGCTCGAGCCAGCCAGCGACGCCAAAGCGCGTCGGCATCTCGGTCGCGATCGTCACGCGCGACTGCGTACCGCCTAACGGTTCGACGGTAAAGGTCGTTACCGCGCCTTTCTCCAGATCCGTTTCGACGAGGACACGCCCCGGTTGCGGCTCGGTGACGCGTGCTCGCGCGTGGTATGTCGTGCCGAACGCAAGCAGGTCATAGCGAATCAGCGTTCCGGCGCCGTAGCCGCCTTTCTCCACTTCGAGGTTCCGGAAGTAGCGACGCGGAATGATGCGCGTGTGACCGGTGCGATAGTCCGCGATCATGCGATATACATCCGGCGCTGCTGCGCCAATGTTCGCGCGTGCCTCCACGCGAAGCGTTTGGCCGGTACTCGTCGTGCTCATTGTTCCCTCATTCCGGTCACTTGACCGGCCAAACAAGTTGCAGGTTAGTACTCTCTTTCAATTCTGCTCGGGGCTGCAACCATGCAAGCAAACGCCGCAGCCGTTGCCGGATCGACGGAGCTCCGCGTTGCCTTCGTCGCGCTCACGCTCCTCGTCGCTGCATTTCCCGTCCTCGCCGTCTACTACTCCTCGCTCGGCACCGGGCTCGATCGTCGTACAGCACGTCTGCGCGCCGCCGCCGCCGCTGGCCTAACGACGCTCTGGATCGCCCTGATGGGCGTTGCCGCGGCACACGGCGCGCTCCACTTTGGGGCACCGCCAACGATGCTTCCCGTTTTTCTCATCACCTTTGCCATCGCCATCGGGCTCGCGCTCTCTCCCGTCGGCAAGCGCATCGCGATCGGTCTCCCCCTAGCTGCCCTCGTCGGCTACCAGGCCTTTCGCGTGTTGGTCGAGCTGTTGCTCCACCGCGCCTATCGAGAGGGCTTGATGCCGGTGCAGATGAGCTTCTCGGGCCGCAACTTCGATGTCGTCTCCGGAATCACGGCGCTCCTGCTCGGCGCGTGGCTCGTCGTGCGTCCGACGTTGTCTCCCCGAATCGTCTTCACGTGGAACACGCTCGGCCTCGCTCTGCTCATCAACATCATCGGCGTCGCGCTGCTCTCTGCCCCAACTCCATTACGCGTTTTCATGAACGAACCGGCCAACGTTTGGATCACACACGCGCCGTGGGTGTGGCTGCCCACCGTGATGGTACTCGCCGCGCTGTGCGGTCACATACTGGTATATCGGAGGCTCGCCATCGAAGCGCGTGTACCTCGCCCCGCTCAGAATGACGGCGGCGTCAGCCTTGCACGTTTAACTGGCTAATTATGAGAGTCCTGGCCCATTCGTAACCTCTCATCGAGAGGTGGCGTCGCTCGGCCAAAGGTCTGATTGTCGATGAGCTTCGGATCGGCGCACTCTCCGAGCATCAGACGCGCCGGGCGTGGGCACATGGATCCGATCCAGGCCAAGGAAGAAGCTGTCGAGGTTGCCGTCGCCGAGGAAGCGGCCAACCATCGCGCGTCTTGGCCGAGGTCGCTGCTTGCGGCGACGCTTCCGCCAATCGCCGCCTTCCTCATCCAGTCGCTGTACTGGCTGCCTGGCGTGCGATGGTCGCTCTACTATCCGGCGGTGTTTCTCGCGGCGTGGCTCGGTGGTTTCCGCGCCGGGATAGGCGCCACGATGCTCTCCACGGCGCTACTCTGGTGGTACTTCATGCCGCCGGAGCAGACGATATTCAAGTCGAATCCTCGCTCCTACCTGACGGCGATCACCTTCATCGTCCTCGGGTACGTCGTTAGCGCGCTGCATCGCAAGCTTCGCCGCCTGACGCGTGATTTCGCCATGGCTCTGATTGCCTCGCGTAAGCTGACCGAGCGGTTGGAGACGCTCGTCGAAGAGCGGCGGATGCTGATGACGCTCATCGAGAATACGCCCGACTTCATCGGATTCGCGGACGAGCACGGCACACCGATCTACATCAATCCGGGCGGACGGCGGATGATCGG
>JANWKK010000260.1 GCA_025451425.1 Gemmatimonadaceae bacterium | reverse complement strand
GCCATCAGGAGCAGCTGATCGTTCGCGCCGGCCCGGTGCAGGACCTCTTCCCAACTCCCCTCGCGGGCCGGCGGGACCCGCATGCGCTCCATCGGCGCCTCCCATTCTCGGCCAGCGATGACGCTGCCCCGGTACGAGCCGAAGCCGACGAGGACGACACCTTCGTCATCGTGGCCTTGCCTAACAAGCTGGCCGACGTTCACCATGCCGGCGTTCGCCATATTCGTGAACCGCGCGTCGCCGATGTGCGTGTTGTGCTCCCAGACAATCGCTTTTGCATCGCGGTTCACTTCGCGATGGTACGCCATCAGCCGGTCGAGCGTGTCCACCATGTGGTAGTCGCGCACATTCCACGATTGCGAGCCGCCTCGCACCATCGTGCGGTAGTAGAGCTCGGCGTTCTTCGCGACGAATGCGTTCTGCTCGGCGTTGAAATACGCTTCGCGGCCATCGCCCGCGTACTCGGGCGAGCGACTGCGCAGTGAGCGGAGGACGGAGACGGCCTCGTCCTCGCACGACGTGGGGACGAGGTAGGTCGCGCGCGCGTATTCCTGCTCGTCCTCTCCATACGGCTCGAAGCAGCGATACGCGCGCTTCGCGCCGGCCGCCAACTGTGGATCGATGCGCTCGAGGTAATGCACGACGGCTCGCATCGAATCCCACAGCGAGTAAACGTCGAGGCCGTAGAAGCCGACCTTCCGATTGTCCGCCGAGCGACGCTGGTCATTGTACCGTCGCAGCCACTCGACCAGATCGACGATCTCATCGTTGGCCCACATCCATGTTGGCCAGCGCTCGAAGGCGTGCAACACGTCGCGCGCGGCCGCCGCGGAATGCGGGTACCCCTTCGCGTAGCGGTTGACGCGATAGCAATCAGGCCAATCACCCTCGACAGCAATGAATGAGAACCCTTTCTCGCGAATGAGTCGCTTCGAGAGCTCGGCGCGCCAGGTGTAATACTCCGCGGTCCCATGCGATGCCTCGCCAAGGAGGACATAGCGCGCATCGCCGATTCGCTCGAGGAGCGGATCGAGATCCGACGGTCCGCGCAGCGGTTGAGCGCGTTGCCGCAGCTCGCTCGCGAGCGCGTCGATCTTGCCACCTTCGTTCGATCGTTTGCTTGATCTGAACATGCGCGCCTCCAGCGATTACCTGTACGCGGATGCAAATTGAAGGCGCGTGCACTGGACGAGCACGGTTTTCCGGGCCATCCTCTGTGTGTCGTCGCCACTTACCGCGACGACCAGCCTAACGAATCTCAATTCCCCGCCAATCGACATGCGCATCAAGTCTTCGATCGTCTTCATCGCCGTCCTCGCCGCCTGCTCCGTTCGACCGGAACCTCAGGCGAAACAACAGGGCGGCTCTCAGCAGTACGACGTCGTGATCACCAACGGCAAGATCGTCGACGGCACCGGCAATCCATGGTTTTATGGCGACCTCGCGATTAGCGGGGATCACATCGCCCGCATTACGCCAGCCGGGATGCTCGCGGACGCTGGCGCGAAAGAGAAGATCGACGCCAAAGGTCTCGTGGTCGCGCCCGGCGTCATCGACATCCAGGCGCAATCGTACCCGGAGCTGCTCACCGGTGACAGCCGAGTCGTCAGCATGATCACGCAGGGTGTGACGACGATGATCCTCGGCGAAGGCGACACACCGGCACCAGCCAACGACAAGATCTTTCAGTCATCCGCAGCGATCGCGATGGATACCTCCTTGCAACGCGTGCTGCGGAGCTTCACGGGTCCGCGTGGCTTCGACACCTGGCTGCACGCGATGGAGAAGCACACGATGTCGGTGAACGTTGGCTCGTTCGTCGGCGCGGGCACCGTACGCGCGTACGCGAAAGGGATGACGGAGGGGCCGGCGAACGCCGCAGAACTGGATACGATGCGTCGCGTCGTGCGTGACGCGATGCTCGACGGCGCATTCGGTGTCGGTAGCGCGCTGATCTATCCGCCAGGAAGCTATGCGTCGACGACGGAGCTCATCGAGGAAGCGAAGGCGATGGCACCGCTCGGTGGCGTGTACATCACTCACATGCGCTCCGAAGGTGATCGCTTGGTCGAAGCAGTCGATGAGGCGATCAAGATCGGCCATGACGGTGGCGTCCCGGTCGAGATCTACCACCTGAAGGCCGCCGGCGTACGCAACTGGCCAAAAGCGAAGCAAGTCGTCGCCAAGATCGACTCGGCGCGCGCCGCGGGCCAGGATGTCGCCACCGATCAGTATCCATACGTCGCGGGCCAGAACAATCTCTCATCCTGCATACCCCCTTGGGCGCATGCTGACGGTAAGCTGCTGGAACGCCTTCACGACGCGCCGACGCGGGCAAAAATCAAAACCGAAATGACGAGCGAGCACGCGTCCTTCGAGAGTCTCTGCATGGCGGCGACGCCGAAGGGCGTCGAAGTCGTTGGCTTCACAGTGGATTCGCTCAAGAAGTACGAGGGCAAACGGCTCAGCGAGATCGCGCAGGCGATGCACAAGGACTGGTCGGACGCGCTCATGGACCTAACGATCGCGGAGCAGAACAAGCTGGGTCAGGTAATTTTCGTCGCGTCCGACTCCAACGTGGCGATGCAGGTGCGTCAGCCCTGGATGAAATTCGGGACAGACGCGGAGGCGTTCGATCCGGACAGCGCGAAGATCTCGACCCATCCACGGTCGTACGGGACGTATCCTCGTATTCTCGGACGCTTCGTGCGCGACGAGCGAATCTTGACGCTCGAGGATGCCGTACGAAAGATGACCAGCGCCGTCGCCGACCGGCTGAGCATTCGCGACCGTGGCGAGCTACGCGAGGGGATGTATGCGGACGTAATGGTGTTCGACCCGAACACCGTCATCGACCGCGCGACGTACGAGAAGCCACATCAGCTGTCGGTGGGGATGAAGTACGTGATCGTAAACGGTGTGGCGGTGGTAAGTGACGGAAAGGTGACAGGGGCGAAGCCGGGGAAAGTCGTTAGGGGGCCGGCTTACAGAGGCGAATAGCCAGGAAGGACCCGGACTCCGGTACCGCGCGAAAAAGGCGACAAGGCCAAGCATGCACACGCTGTCCGCACATGAACCGCTGAGTCGCTCCCTTGCGCCGTCGCTTCTTTCACCTGACGAGCGCACGACGCTCCTCTGGGTTTGTGGGGCGTTCTTTCCGCGGCTCGTGCCGGAGGCCGGTGACGATCGCGACCTCTTTACCGCGGACGCGATTTCGTTAGGCGTTCCCGCGGCAATGGAAGAGGCGCTATCAGCAGTTCCAGCGGAACAAGTGCAGGATTTTCGACTCCTTCTCCGCGCGCTCGACCATCCGCTGTTCATGCTCGGGCTCGCCGGCAAAGCGCGCTCGTTCCGGTCGCTGCAAACGGACGAGCGCGAGAAGGTGCTGCTGTCGATGGCGACGAGCGCCGTGCCATTGGCGCGAAAGGGGTTTCAGGCGGTGAAGCGGCTCGCGTCGTTCTTGTTTTACTCGACGATGGACGAACGGCGCAGCAATCCGACGTGGAACGGGATCGGGTATGTGCCGGTACCTAACGCGCCAGCCCGGGACGCAGCGCTCAAGCTCACGACTGTCGATGGGCCCATCCAGCTCGAAGCCGACGCCTGCGTGATTGGCTCCGGCGCGGGCGGTGGCGTGGTCGCCGCGGAGCTCGCGCGCGCTGGAATGCGCGTCGTCGTGCTCGAGCAGGGCCCGGCGGATCAGGCACCGCAATTCGATCAACGCGAGATCGTCGGAATGCAGCGCCTGTACCTGGATCGAGCGACGACCTCGACGCGTGACTTGGGCGTCACGCTCCTCGCCGGTTCGTGCGTCGGCGGTGGAACGTCACTGAACTGGCAAACGTCGCTGCGACTTCCCGACCCGATTCGCGACGAGTGGGCAGCGGTTTCCGGCCTGCCGCTTTTCACCGAGACGCGCTTTACCCAGGCGCTGGACGCAGTATGCGAGCGGCTCAACGTCGGCACCGTCGAGAGCGTGATCAATGCAAACAACGAGGCGTTGCGCCGCGGCTGTACTTCGTTAGGCTGGTCGTGGCTGCACGTACCGCGGAATGCGCACGGCTGCGATCCGACGCAGTGCGGCTCGTGTATGTTTGGCTGCCGCCGTGGCGGCAAGCAGGGGACCGCGGTCACCTTCCTTGCCGACGCTCAACGGCTCGGCGACGTGACGGTCATGCCCAACTGTCGAGTGACACGTGTGATTCACACGCAGGCACGCGTCAGCGGCGTGAATGCCGTCACGCGAGATGCGGATTCCTCGATGGGACGGGAGTTTGCAATCAGCGTTCGTGCGCCGATCGTAGTCGTCGCGGCGGGCGGCCTCGAGACGCCAGGCCTCCTGCTTCGCTCGGGACTGCGGCATGCGTCGTTAGGTAAGAACCTCTTCCTGCATCCGGCAAGCGCCGTCCTTGGCGTGTACGCCGATTCGATACGACCTTGGGAGGGTCCGCCGCAAACCGTGATGTCCGAAGAGCACGCCTCCCTCGACGGCAATTTCGGAGTCCGTCTCGAGCTCGCCGACGCACATCCCGGGATGCTCGCGCTGTCGATGCCTTGGTTCGGTGCACGCGACCATCGGCGCCGCATGCAGCGCGCTGCACATATGAGCGCGACGGTCGTCCTCGTCAGAGATGGCGAAGGGGGACGCATCCGCGTTAGGCGAGACAGTCGCGCGATTGAATATCGCGTCGGCACCCGCGAGCTCGCGCACTTCAGGCGCGGGATGGTAGCCGCCGTGCGAGCGCACATCGCGGCCGGTGCGGAAGAGATCATCACCCTGCACTCCCGACCGCATGTCTTGCAGTCGAAGCACGCGACGCAGGGCGCCGTCGACGAGTTCTGCACGCGCCTCCTCAACAGCACCCTCGATCGCAAGTGGTCGACGTTGTTCAGCGCGCATCAGATGGGGACGTGCCGAATGGGCTCCGATCCGCGCACCTCGGTCTGCGACGAGCGCGGTTCGGTTCGTGGCATCGCCGGACTCTACGTCGCCGACGCGAGTCTCTTTCCCGCATCCTCGGGCGTGAACCCAATGATTACAATCATGGGGATGGCGAAGATAGTCGGAGAGGGGATACGGGCTAGAAGATAGGGATTTCGGAATGCGCGCGATGGTGCTGGAGCGCCCGCGATCGACATTGAGGGAAGTTGAAATTCCTCCACCGACGCGTGCGCGCGAACAGGTGCTGATTCGTGTGCGCGCCTGCGCAGTGTGTCGCACGGATCTCCATATCGTCGACGGGGAGCTGGCGAAGCCGAAGCTGCCGCTGGTCCTTGGCCACCAGATCGTCGGAATCGTCGAGGAAGCGCCCGCAGCCAGTTCCTTACAACGCAGTGATCGTGTCGGCGTGCCGTGGCTCGGCTGGACCTGCGGCGTGTGCGTCTACTGCACAAGCGGCCGCGAGAATTTGTGCGATCGGGCGCGGTTCACCGGCTACGACATCGACGGCGGTTACGCCGAGTACTGCGTCGCCGACGCGCGATTCTGCTTTCCTATAAGAGGGGACTACGAAGACGCGCACGCCGCGCCGCTCCTCTGTGCTGGACTCATCGGCTATCGGTCGCTACGCCTCGCCGGCGATCCCGCGATCGCAAAGCGCCTCGGCGTGTACGGCTTTGGCGCCGCCGCGCACCTCGTCACGCAAGTCGCAGTCGCTCGAGGCCAGCGCGTGTACGCGTTCACGCGACGCGGCGACGAGGCGTCTCAGGCATTCGCCCGATCGATGGGAGCCGAGTGGGCCGGCGCAACCGACGAACGTCCGGAGCCGTTGGACGCGGCGATTATCTTCGCACCGGCGGGCGAGCTCGTTCCGCTGGCACTCCGGGCGACGGCCAAGGGTGGTGTGGTCGTCTGCGCCGGGATTCACATGAGTGACATTCCAAGCTTCCCTTATGACATTCTTTGGGGAGAGCGGACGATCCGCTCCGTCGCCAATCTCACCCGGCAGGATGGCGACGAGTTTCTCGCCCTGGCACCGAGGGTGCCTGTACGTACCGAGATCGAGTGCTTTGCGCTGAACGAAGCGAATGAAGCGATCGAGGCGCATCGATCGGGGAAGCTTCGCGGCGCGGCCGTTCTCATGCCGTGATCCGCAACCTCGTAGTCCCCTAGTCCCTAACCCCTTCGCTCGCCCATGCACGTTCAATACGTCGCGCTCTGCGACACGGTCATTCTCGGTAACGACGGACGTCCATCGCTGATCGGCGTCTTCAACGACTTGCAGCTTCCTACGATTCCTTTCACCCTGCCACGTTTGGCGTTCGCAGCGCGGATTCATTTCACGCGCGAGGAAGTGGGTCGGGCGCACAAGGTGGAAGTGGCGATGAGCGATCCCTCCGGGAAAGAGATGGGACGCCCGGGCGGAGAGGTGTCGTTGCCCCCGATGCCGGCAGGCCTCGAGTCGGTCTCTGTCGATTTGCCTCTTCAGTTCGATCTTTTCAATATCGCGACGGCAGGACGATACACCTTTCTCCTGCACGTCGACGGGGTGCCCACGGCCGCAGTGCAGCTGAGCATTCGCCAAGCAGCGAACGCGTGAGGGGCTAGTGAACCGTGTTTGAAATCTCGATAGCAGGAGCGGGTCCCGGACTCCGCGCGCGGCGAGAGCCGTGCGGCGCGCGGACCTACACCTATCGCCTGAGCGCGAGCACTCGTAGGTCGGGTAGCACGAGCGGGGTCCGGAGGCGCAGCT
>JANWKK010000259.1 GCA_025451425.1 Gemmatimonadaceae bacterium | reverse complement strand
GGCGCGTCGAGAACGGCGCGTCGAGAACAGCGCGTCGAAGAAGGCGCGGCGAAGAAGGCGCGGCGAAGAAGGCGCGGCGAAGAAGGCGCGGCGAAAAGAGCGTTGCGAATTCGGTGGCGGGCGCGCGCGCAAGCGCGGCGCCCGACTTCCTTATCTGGTCGCAGTTTTCGACGCGCTGTTCTCGACGCGCCGTTCTCGACGCGCCGTTCTAGCATTTACGCTCGACCCTCGACCCTCTACCCTCGACCCTCTAGCCTCTACTACATTACACGACTTACCGCCTGCGCTTCCGCAGCCGGCCACATTCCCCTCCTCGCACTTCGGCAACCAGCGCGGGGCGGTCACGACCAAAGGGAGGATTGCCCACGCATGTCGCGCCAATATGAGGCGGTGTACGTCTTCGATTCCCAGCTCGAGGACGCCGCCATCAACGATCGGCTCGGACGATTCCACGCCCTGCTCGGCAGCGCCGAAGGGCTCAACGTGAATCACTGGGGCCGCCGCCAACTCGCATATCCAATCAAGCGCCGCGAAAGTGGCTATTACGTCGTCGCCCGCTTCGGTGTCGAGTCCGGCGTGCTCCCGGAATACGAGCGCGCAATCAAGCTCGACGACGGCATCCTGCGCCACTTACTCACGCTCTTCGAGCACGAGCTCGGCGCACCACCAATGAGCGAAGAGGAACTTGCGGCGGCGAGCCGTCGCCGTGAAGACGAAGACGAGGATGAGGAATAGCCATGCGTCGACCAACAAAAACCTGCCCGTTCTGCGAGACGCGCGTTCACTTCATCGACTATAAGGATGATCGCGCGCTTGGCCGTTTCGTTACCGATCACGGCAAGATCCTGCCGAGCCGCCTGAGTGGCGTGTGCGCGCGCCATCAGCGTCAGCTGTCGACGGCGATCAAGCGCGCGCGGTATCTCGCCCTCATTCCCTATATCCGCGGAATGCAGAGCTGAGCACGCCTTGATGACGACGCCGGACACGTCTACGAGTTCGATGCCCGTGGCTGGAGAGCGAGGGTGGCGCAAGCTGATCCTCGCTCTCCTCGCGTTCGTCTTCGTCCCCGAGCTTCCCCATCTGCGCGCCATCTTGCCGGTGGAGCAGACGATTTACCTGCTCGTGCCAGCCTTGGCCGCGTGCTTTCTCGTGGGCTGGTGGGCCGGCGGACGCGCGCTTCTCGCCATTGCCTGGGTGTCGTTGGCGGCATGGCTGATGTGGGAGCGCCCCGGAACGCCTGACGCGTTTCACAACTTGGAACGCGGCTGGAGTCTCCTTCTCGCGGGAGCTTTCGGACTGACCTGTCTCTTCGGCGAGCGTCGTCCGCTTTTCGCGCGTGCCCTCGGCGCACTGTCGATGGCGATTTTCCTCGCGATCGCGATGAGCGTGCTGGGGCCCGTGCCCATGAGCGCGGCGAAGGAAACGATTGCGAGCGAGTTCGTGCATCGCAACGACGAGACGATGACTGGCATCAACAGCGTCATTGGCGAGCATCCGAAAGAGTGGAACGACGTGACGTCCCGATTTCCGACGCTGGCAGCTATGCCCGCGGAGACGGAAAAGCAGTTGACCAAGCTGTCCCGCGTCGGCCTAACGGTGTTCCCATCTCTGCTCGCGCTCGAGTCGCTCATCGCACTCGCGCTCGCGTGGGCGATCTATCATCGCTTGAGTCGAGCGCGGCTCGGCGCGCCACTGCATCCGCTCCGCGAGTTCAGATTCAATGATCAGTTAGTCTGGGGATTGATGGTCGGCCTGACGATCGTCCTGCTGCCGACTCTGCAGAGCTTCCGCGGCGTTGGTCGCAATCTTTTGGTGTTCTTTTACGCGCTGTACGCCGTTCGCGGTTTGGCGGTGCTGGCGTGGTTCCTCGCGCCCGGCGCTCTTGCGGCGACGTTGGCCGTCGGCTTCGCGATGCTATGGGTCCCGATCGTACAATGGGCCGCGCTTTTTGGATTCCTGCTTCTTTTGTTCGCGTCGTTCGTGCTCGGCCTCGGCGACACGTGGGCCGACTGGCGCCGGCGCGTACGTCCAACTACTTCGTAAACTCGGAGCTTTCCCATGGAAGTCATTCTTCGCCGCGCCGTCGAGAACCTTGGCAAGCCGGGTGACGTCGTGAAGGTCAAGAACGGATACGGTCGCAATTATCTTCTCCCACACAACCTCGCGTACGAGGCGACGCCCGGAAACCTCAAGCGCATCCAGCAGGAGCGGGCGCGTCTCGATGCCGCCGAGAATCAGCGGCGCGATTCAGCTCAGGACGTCGCAACGAAGCTGGAGCAGGTCTCACTCACCTTCTCGGCTCGCGTTGGTGAGGAGGGCAAGCTGTTCGGCTCCGTCACGGCGGCAGACATTGCACAGCAGCTCGAGCAGCAGGGATTCCACATCGAGAAGCGACAGATCGATCTCCACGAGGCCATCAAATCGCTCGGCGTTTACCGGGTGCCCATTCGCTTGCACGCGGACGTGAAGCCCGAGATTCGAGTCTGGGTGATCAAGCAATAGATCGGCATCATTCGCATGTTGGAATCGGCCTCGCGCACAGAAGCGCGGGGCCGATTTTGCTTGAGCGCCCAAGTGCACAAAGTCAACGCGGGCGATTTGCCCCGACTCCGAAACGCGGAATCGGCGTGGCCTGATATCTGATAGCTGTCTTAACCGTGTTGCACTTCGGTGCAGAGCATTATGCTAATGGGACCGGCCCGCGACGCCGGTTCCATGACAACCGAAATCAACCGGTGCACCCAGGACGCTGATGAACACGACTACTACTTCGCTTCCTTCGGCAGTTCTTGCGCAGCGCGCAGCCCAGATCTGCCTCGAGCACAGAGCGAATGATGTCGTGATTCTCGATCTCCGTGGTGTCACCGATATGACTGATTTTTTTGTCCTGGCGAGTGGTACGTCCGATACGCACGTACGCGCGCTGGGAGAGAACGTGGTGGAAGAATTAAAACGGGATGGGGCGGCACCACATCACGTAGAAGGTTTGACCCAGGGCCGCTGGGTATTGCTCGACTACGTGGATTTCGTTGTTCACCTTTTTCATCCCACGCTGCGGAGTTTCTATCAGCTCGAGCGCCTCTGGAACGACGCGGCGCTGATCCCGGTAGAGTCTCAAGGAGCCGGTGCGTGAAGTCGCAGAAAAGTGTGGTACTCGCCGCTGTAGTTGTCGCGGTGATGCTGCCACACACGCCTGTCAAGGCGCAGAGTTACTTCGGTCAGAACCAAGTTCAGTACGATCAGTTTCGCTGGCAGGTCTTAGAAACTGAGCACTTCCTCATTTATTACTATCCGGAAGAGGCTCAGGCGACGACCGACGCTGCGCGTATGGCTGAGCGGGCGTACGCGCGTCTCTCGCGCGTGCTCGACCACCAGTTCCGCGAGAAGAAGCCGATCATGCTGTTCGAGTCGCGCAACGACTTTGGCCAGAACAACGTGACCGGCGACCTCGGCGAGGGCACAGGCGGCGTTACCGAAGCACTCCGCCATCGCATGCTCCTGAACTTCACCGGCGACTACAAGAGCTTTGAGCATGTACTAACGCACGAGATGGTGCACGCGTTTCAGTACGACATCTTCGCGCACGGAAAGGCTGGAGCTGGGTTGCAGACGCTACAACAGGTCAACCCGCCGCTGTGGTTCGCGGAAGGAATGGCCGAGTATCTGTCCCTCGGTCCGAACAGCTCGCTCACCGACGCGTGGATGCGCGATGCGGCGCTAAATGGAAAGATCCCGACGATCGATCAGCTGACGGATTACCCCGAGCGCTTCTTCCCCTATCGTTACGGCCACGCGTTATGGACGTTCGTCGGCCGAAAGTGGGGAGACGAAGCAATCGGCCAGATCATGAACGCGGCGCCCAGCGTTGGCATCGAGCGGGCGTTCAAGCGCGAGCTCGGCATCTCCCTCGAGGATCTGGGCGACGAGTGGAAGGAGGACATGCAGCAGCACTACCTCCCGGCCGTCGCGAATCTGGATCGTCCGCGAAAGTTCGCGTCTCCGCTGCTGACGCAGCGCCGAAGCGGTGGCGAGATCTTCCTCGCGCCGTCGTTGTCGCCTGACGGGAAGAACATCGCGTTCCTCTCGAATGGCAGCTTCGTGCGCGGCGAGGTGTTCATCGACCTCTGGCTCGGAGACGCCGAAACGGGCAAGCGCATCGCGAGGCTGGTGAAGAGCACGTTCGACCCGAACTTCGAGGAGCTGCGCCTGCTTTATTCGCAGAGCGCGTTCTCTCCCGATGGCAAGGAGCTCGCGTTCACGGCGCAGCGCGAAGGGCGTGACGTTCTCTATCTCCTCGACGTGAAGTCGCGTAAAGAGATCAAGCGCTTCGATTTGCCGCTCGAAGGCGTGACTGGGCCGAGCTGGTCGCCAGACGGCAAACGCATCGTGTTCAGCGGCAGCAACGGCGGCCTGACGGATCTGTTCATTGTCGACGTGGAGACGAGCCATCTCGAGCGCCTAACGAACGATCGATACGGCGATCTCCAGCCGCAGTGGTCACCCGACGGCAAGATGATCGCATTCGCCAGCGATCGCGGTGACACGAACAGCTTCACGTACCTTCGATTCCCCAAGTGGCGCATCGCGGTCCTCGATCTCGAGAAGGGCACGATGACGGTGCTCCCGGGACAGGCGGGGCTCAACATCAATCCGCAGTGGGCACCGGACGGGCGCTCACTCGCCTATGTCTCTGATCGCACCGGCATCGCCAATCTCTTTCTCTACGAATTCGATTCCGGCGAGCACTATCAGCTCACGAATGTCGTCGGCGCTGTTTCCGCTATTACGGAGTACAGCCCGGCGATCAGCTGGGCGCGCAAGGCCGATCGCCTCGCGTTCACGTACTACGAGAACAACGACTATACGATCTGGTCGGTGACCAATCCGCGCGGCCTGAAGAAGAACCCGTACCGCGAAAAGCCGGTAGAGAAGCCGATCGTCATCGCCGATGCCACGCAAGGCAACGACGCCGGCGCACCGATGCCAGCGTTAGGCGATCCGCAGACCGGGCATGCGTCAGTGTACCGGAACGCGGCGGGCGATCTGCGCAGCTCGGCGGACCTTCCCTCTCTCACAGACCACGGGACGAAGCCTCCCGTGAGCATCAAGGAGCTCCTGGACTCCGCTGATCTCGCGCTTCCCGACACCACGAAGTTCCGTCGCGAGCCGTACCGAGTGCGCTTCCAGCCGGACTACATCTCGCGTCCGAGCATCGGCTACGTGCCGGACAACTACGGTCGAAACGTGTTCGGCGGCACGACGGTGATCCTGAGCGACATGCTCGGGAACAACCGCTTGGCGCTCTCCGGCGAGCTAAACGGCCGCATGAGCGAAGCGCGGATGTTCGCAGGGTACACGAGCCTCGCTCGCCGGTGGCAGTACTCGACCGGCATTTCACAGCAGCCGTACTACTTCCTGTCTGGCGACACGGTCTACAAGGCAGACCCCACAAATGGGACCTCGGCCGCGGAAAAGCAGGAGATCACGACTTTCATCGCTCGTCAGGCGTTTGGCGTCACTGCCTATCCGTTGAATCGGTTCACGCGAATCGAGTTAGGCGGCGGCTTCAACAACGTGGCCCGTGAACGCTGGTTCATCAGCCGCGACATCCTCGACAACGGTCGCGCGGCAGCACCGTTCAAGTTCGACAGTACCGGGCATGATCCGACGCTGAACTACCTCGATGGCCAGTTGGCCTATGTCTCGGACAATACTCTTTTGGGCTATACTGGGCCGATTTACGGACGCCGGTATCGATTCCAGGTGAGTCCCGTCATCGGCTCTTTCCGCTGGGTCGAGTACCTCGCCGACTACCGCCGCTACGATCCGATCCTGTTCAACTTTCTCACGGTCGCAACGCGGTTTTACACGAGCATGTCGTTTGGCCGGAACGAGACTGCGTTCCCGAAGTACATCGCGCGTCCCGACTTTGTGCGCGGCTACGATCGGAACAACTCGTTCTATCTCACATGCCCGATCATCGGCGCAAATCCATCGAACTGTAGCGCCG
>JANWKK010000258.1 GCA_025451425.1 Gemmatimonadaceae bacterium | reverse complement strand
TTCCCGTGCCTCCGCGGACGCTCGACGAGCTCGAGCTGTTGCCGCGGACGGACGAGGCATGCCGTCTCCTGCGGGCAGCGGGTTTCCGGCTCGTCGTGGTCACGAACCAGCCGGACGTGGCGCGCGGAACGGTCGACCGGGGAGCCGTCGAAGAGATGAACGAGCGCCTGTCGCAGGAGCTCGACCTCGACGACGTCCGTGTCTGCTGGCACGACGACGAGGACGAATGCAATTGCCGTAAGCCGCAGCCGGGACTTCTCATCGACGCCATGCACGAGTTCGGGGCCGAGTCGGCCGATTGCGTCATCGTCGGCGATCGCTGGCGCGACGTCGAGGCCGGCCGCAGGGCTGGCTGCCGCACCGTGCTCGTCGGCGACGGCTATGGAGAGCACTTTCCTTCCGCGCCCGACATGCGGGTCCGAGATGTGTGGGAGGCCGCAGTTCTATTAACCGGGGGCTTGGTTCAGGAGGGCAAGACATGATCGTCAATGGAAAGCAGGTGAAGCTGTTCGCAGACGGCGCGGACCTTGCAGGCATGCTCGAGATGTACGCCGAGCCGTACGTCAGCGGCTTCACCACGAACCCCACGCTGATGCGGAAGGCGGGGGTGACGGATTACGTCGGGTTCGCGACGGCGGCCGTTGCGGCGATCCCCGATCGCCCGATCTCCTTCGAGGTCCTGTCCGACGACATGAGCGAGATGGAGGCGCAGGCGCGCACGCTGGCGGCCATCGGACAGAACGTCTATGTCAAGATCCCCGTCACCGACACACACGGTGTGTTCACCGGCGACGTCATCTCCCGGCTCACGTGCACAGGCATCAAGGTCAACGTGACGGCTCTGCTCTCGCTCGAGCAGGTCGAGGCGGTGGCCGCACGCCTCACGGACGTGCCGGCATGCGTCTCGGTCTTCGCCGGGCGAATCGCCGACACGGGGCGCGACCCGATGCCGGTCATGCGGGCAGCTCTCAAGATCCTCAGGCCGCGCCGGTCCGCGGAACTGATCTGGGCGAGCCCACGCGAGCTCCTGAACGTGATTCAGGCGGCTTCGATCGGCTGCCACATCATCACTGCGACGAACGACATCATCAAGAAGCTGCCCATCATCGGGAAGGACCTCGACCAGTTCTCGCTCGAGACGGTTTGCATGTTCCACGACGACGCGCGCGCCGCCGGGTATGACGTGCCGGTTGGCCCGCGCGACGAGGCCGTCGTTTGAGCGTCGACATACGCAATGGCAGGGACGGGTGGCCGAACCTCTTCATCGCCGGCGTACCCAAGGCGGGCACGCGCTCGCTCGCGTACGCGCTCGGGGAGCACCCGGACGTGTTCGTCCCCTACGTCGACTGCCCGCGGTTCTTCCTGAACCTCGACATCGACAAGTCGCGGGCACGCTTCTTCCGGATCACCCAGACCGAAGAGGAGTACCTGTCGCTCTTCGCGTCGGGCCATGGCTCGCGATACAGGTGCGATGCTAGCGTGGAATACGTCTTTCACGAAGACTGCATGCTCCGAATCCGGGACGTCAGCCCGGATGCGCGGCTGATCGTGATCCTACGTGACCCGGTCGAACGCGCCTACTCGCATTACCTCAACGACGTGCGCGAGGGCCTCGAGACTCGCACCTTCCTCGACGCGGTGAGAGAGCAGATCGACACTCCCGACGTCCAGCGGTGGCCATCGCGGTACGTCGCATACGGGCACTACGTCGAGGGTTTGAGATATGCACGCGAGATCTTCGGCTCTCGGCTGCTCATCGTCTCGTTCGAAGAGATTGCAACGGCCGGCGACGCCGTCCTCACGCGGGTCGCAGAGTTCCTCGACCTCGACCGAGAAGGCTTGCCGACGGCTCTCGGCCACCACAATCGCGCGGCGATGCCGCGCAGCGAGCTCGCGCGCCGGCTGATGGCGAGCGGCTCTCTGCGGAGTGTCGGCCGTGTGTTCCTCCCGCCGGCCGTGCGGCATGCGGTGCGGCGCGGGCTCGTCGGCGGTGAGCCTCCGAAGATGGACGAATCCGCACGCGCCCTGCTCGTCGACGAATACCGCGAAGAGCGCTCCGCTCTGGCGGAGTTGCTCGGTCGAGAGCCCGACTGGTCTTGCGCCTGACATGAAGCAAGCTCCGCTTTCGATCCTGCATGTCCTCCCGAGTCGCGCGGCGCGCACCGGCGGGCCACCGCGGATGGCCGAGCTCTGCACCGCATTATCGGATCTCGGTCATCACGTGGAGCTCGTATCCACGACGTTGGACGGTTCAGAGGATCTCGACGTTCCAACCGAGGTTGCCGTCCTAGAAGGTGGCTTTCTGGCAACTGCCTTTCCGGTGCGCTACCCGCGTCGCTACACGTTCTCGCCGGCGCTTGCTAGGTGGCTTTGGCGCAATGCAACGCGATTCGACGTCGTCCACATCCATTCGGTCTATCTGTTCACAACATTCGCTGCCGCGACCGTCTGCCGCGTGCGGTCGGTCCCGTATGTCCTCCACCCGCACGGCGCTCTGACTGCTTACCACCGCGCTCGTCACCGGGGGCGCAAGTGGCTGTACGAGCGAGCAATCGACCGACCGATCGCGCGCTGCGCGGGCACAGTCATCTGGGAATCGGACAGAGAGCAATCCGAGGCGGCTGCGACGGGCTGGCCGGCCGGATCGGTCGTCTGGTCCGGTGTCTGGATCCCGGTCCTTTCCGAAGAGGACGCGCGACGGGAAGGAGAGGTCGTCTTTCTCGGGCGGCTCGCCGAGAAGAAAGGAGTCGACCTCCTCATCGAGGCGTTCCCTCTCGTCCTCGAATCGCACCCAGACGCGTATCTCCGGATCATCGGCCCTGGCGAAGACGGCAAGGCTGCTGCTCTCGCATCGCGCGCTGCGGAGCTCGGCATCGTCGACAGAGTCACCTTCGAGGGAGCGCTGCACGGCGAGGAGAAGGACGACGCTTTGCGTCGCGCGTCAATGCACATCATCCCGTCCGCGGACGAGAGTTTCGGAGCATCGGCGATAGAGGCAATGGCTTATGCAACACCGGTTGTTCTGACGCGTGCGTTCCCGTTCCACGAAGAGCTTGAGGCGAAAGAAGGCTGCGTCGTGGCCGAGCGAACACCGGACGCCATCGCCGAGGGGATCTCGATGCTGCTTACCGACCGACGCCAGGCGCGCGAGATCGGCGAGCGTGGTCGCGCCTTTGTTGCTGAACGTTTTCCTTGGCACGTGATCGCCGGTCAGTTCGAACATCTGTACCTCGTCCTCCGCGGTGCGTGTCCCGACCCACGTAGCGGTCGGGGCGCAGAGCCCCACCCACAGAGCGCGACGCTCGGGAACCCTGTGGCAGGCGGCGACGGTTCTCGTCGGCCCTCTCGATCCCCCGAGCCGCTGAACTAGTTGACTCAGTGAGACGCAGGTTCTACTTCAGCTCGGTCGCGTACCCAAAGACGCGGTTGATTCGCGGTACTGGCTCTTGCGAATTATCAGTCAACGTGAAGCTCGTGAAACTCGCACGAGAGTCTCGCGCGTCCGTCGCAAGAATGAAGTTAACGCGTGAGTCCGCGTGATGCACAAGGCTGCTCAGGGCAAGCGGATGCCCTCGATGGCGAGCGCGCTCCGCGAGAGGCTGCATCCGGTTCATCAGCTCCGTCGGGCGGGCATTCTGCGACACGCTCTCTTGCGCGCGGATGTTCCCGTATGGGCAAAGGTGCAGGGTATGCACGACGATGTTCGCGTTCGACTGATACGTGACCTCTCGTATCGATTCCTGCCGGGTGGTCCAGAGCCTCACATTACGGCTCTCGTTGGGACGATATTTGAGCTTGTGCGACCGCGGACTTTCTGGGACATCGGAGCCTACTTTGGATACTACGGACTGCTCGCAGCGAGTTGCAATCGTGACGTCTCGGTTATCTTCTGCGAGCCGGACGTGCGCAACACTCAACTAATTGATCAGACCTTGCGTCGGTGGTCGATAGGCGATGCTCGAGTGCTGCAACTCGCGATCAGTGACCGTGATGGGATGGCCTCGTTCACGAGTGATCCAGTTTCCGGGGCGACGGGATCCTTGGATGCAGAGATGTCCGCGGCTCATCAACTCTGGGGGGAGTCAGAGGCAATTGAGGTTCGGACGTTGACGCTCGACACCGCGGCGGCCAACGGCAGCGTCGATATGATGAAGATCGACGTCGAAGGACATGAAGAAGCGGTTGTCCGGGGCGCTCGCGAAACCATCGAACGATCTAGACCCTTGATCGTGTTCGAGTGCTTTCATGGTGGCGACGAGATCTGTGCGCACCTCGCCGAGCTTGGATATGAGTTCTTTGACGCGGAGCGGCTTGAGGCACCCGCTGCGCACACCTCAAACTTCTTCTGTCTCCCGCCTCAACATGCGCGCCATCGTGAAGCTCTGTTGTCGCGCTGGCGCAATCAGATCGATCATTGGCGATGAACCCTGTCAGCTTGTCCTGTTCTGTTTGCATAGACGGATAACGGCGCTATTCGGTGTAAGCCATCCGACCGTCCTTGCAGGTTAAGGAGCGCACTCGAATGCATGTCCTCGGCAGGTCGCGATTCACAATTGTGAGAGCAAGTCAGGTGTCTCTTCGCTCGGCGAGGAGGTGAGCGACGGGCATGAATGAAGTGACGACCATCATCGCCACGCTGGACGAGGAAGTGCACATCGGGCGCTGTGTCCGGTCGGTCGACGACCTAGGTCCGGTCTTCGTCGTCGACGCGGGCAGTTCGGACGAAACGGCGGAGATCGCGCGCTCGTCCGGCGCGGTTGTGGTCGAGCACGAATGGGAGGGGTACTCCGACCAGAAGAACTGGGCTCTCGGGAGCCTGCCTATCTCTACCGAGTGGGTGTTGTTCCTCGACGCGGACGAGTATCTGACGCCTGCGTTGATCGGGGAGATTCGCCGATGCGTCGCCGAGGAACGGTACGACGCCTTCTACATCCCGAGGATGAACATCTTCATGGGCACGGTTCTGCGCCATGCCTGGTGGTATCCGGACCATCAGCTGCGGCTCTTTCGAGCTGCGCGTGGCCGGTTCGAGACCAGGGCCGTCCACGAGAGCGTCTTGATCGACGGCGAACCCGGATTCATCGAGTCGACGCTCTTCCACGAGAACCTCAAAGGGGTGGATGCATTCGTGGCACGCCACCTCAAATACGCCGGGCTCGAAGCGCACGAGATGCTGCGGGTCCGACAAGGGAGCTCAGA
>JANWKK010000257.1 GCA_025451425.1 Gemmatimonadaceae bacterium | reverse complement strand
GTCGTCGTCCGGCACCTGGTACGCCTCGAGGTAGCCGTCGATGAGCTGGTTGACCCAGCTCGGGGGGATGCCGAACGGATTGGCGGCGGCGATCTGGTCGATGAGCTGCTGCCGCAGATTGGCATCGGCTTCGCGCGCGGCGTGCTCCTCGAGATCCTTGCGCACCGTCGAGCGGAGCGCGTCGAGCGATTCGAAGTCGCCGACCTCGCGCGCGAATGCGTCGTCGAGGGCGGGCAGCGCCTTGCGTTTGACGTCGAGCAGCTCGACCCGAACGGGCTTCATCTTCCCGCGCTGGTCCTCGTCGGGGAAGTCGTCGGGCCAGCGAACCGGGCGCTCGGCCGTCTCGCCCGCGCTGAGCGACATGATCAACTCTTCCACGCCAGGAATGGCCTGCGCGCTGCCCTACACGATCGGGTATTCGCGCGGCTCCGGGAACTCACCCGACGGGTCGGCCGTGGCCAGGCGGACGCGCACCATGTCGCCCGGCGCCGGCTTGTCCTCGACCGGCGCCCACGCGGCCTTTTGGTCGCGGATCTGCTCGATCTGCTCGCGCACGTTCTCGTCGGTGACGCCGTTCTGTGCGCGGGACACACGAAACCCCTGCGTACGGGCGAGCTCGATCTCCGGGCGAATCTCGACGTGCAGCTCGAAGCTGAGGGGCTGCCCCTCCTCGAACTTGAGATCGTGCACGTGTGGCTGCGACGCGACCTTGAGCTGCTCGCGGTCAATCACTTCCTGAAACGCTTCCTGAATCAGCGCCTCGATCACTTGCTGGCGAATCGCTTCCTTGAACCGCTTCTTGACCATGGCGGGCGGCGCTTTACCGGGGCGAAATCCGGGCAGACGCACGTTCGTCGCGTACCGGCGCGCTGCTTTGTCCTCAGCGTCGCGGACGGTCTCGACCGGAACGCGAACTTCGATCAGGCGTTCCAGGCCGTCCGTCTTTTTCGGCGTGATCTCGATGTTCATGGTGCGAAAGCTAGTGGGGCGTGCGGGCCTGGGGAGGGACGACCGATTATCATGCACGGAACCACCAGACCGGACCCCTGAACGGCGCTTCCGGAGGGCCGCGCAGGAACGTCAGTTCCGACAGTGGGTACACCCGGGACCGCCACCATCGCAACCGATCGAGCGCATGCCGCGACTTCGTGGAGTGATCGCCGCTCTTGTGTTCTTGTGCGCGTCGCGCGCGGCCGTCGCGCAAGCCGCGGGGACGCTCATTCCGATCCCATATCGGACGTACATCGGCATCAATCCGCTCGGCGTGCCATTCGACATTGGTTCGGCCGAGGTGGAAAGCGCCGTTGCGCCGGGCATCACGCTCGGGGGTTTGGCGTCGTATACGGACGTCGAGGGCCACCGCTGGCTCACCTTCGACGCCAAGGTTCGGTACTACCCCGGAGAGGTGGTGCTGCGGGGGTTTTCGATTGGGTTGAGCGCGGGCTCGCTGCGGTACAGCACGCGGGACGATTCCGCCGGCGTGCCGATGCGGCGGGTGCTGACCGCGCCGACGATCGGCGTCATCGCGGACTATAACTGGATGCTGGGCACCGAGCGCCGATTCGTCGTCGGAACCGGGTTGGGCGCCAAGCGGATTCTTGCGTCCGAAGACGAACGAAACCGAGTCGGAGCTGACCGCGCCTACCTAACCGCGCGGTTCATCGTCGGCCTAGCGTTCTGACGCGAGGGTGGCGGAACTGGCAGACGCACTGGACTTAGGATCCAGCGCCGTAAGGCATGGGGGTTCGAATCCCCCCTCTCGCATTTTCATCGTTCACTGCATTCCGCGATTACGCCGCTTCACCACCACTCGAGGCAGGGCATCATGACACGGCCCAGGTTAGCTCAGAAGCTGATTGCCGTTCTCTCGCTGTGCGCCGCTACGGCCGCCGTTGCTTGTATGAGTACCCCGTCCGAGAGCGGGCTCGGCGCGCTCAATCCCACCGACACCTCGATCGCCGGCGCGTACAATCTGGTCGCGATCAACGGGCTGCCCCTGCCGTCGACGACACAGGTGAACGCCTCGCAGTCGCTCGAGGTGGACGCCGAGCAAATCGTCATCGGAAGCGACCGCTCGTGGGTCGACACGTCGACCACGGTCGTCATCGACCTGGTGAGCGGCAACAATTCGACGCCGAGGCTCACTGCCTCGGCGGGGACGCTCAACATCACAAATGGAACCATCAACTTCGTGACGACCTCGGGCGGCGGCTCCGCGTTCACTGGCAGCGTGAAGCAAGACACGTTGACGGTGCTGTTCACGGGCACGCGGTTCGTGTACGTGAAATGACCCGGAGCGTGGGGGCGAGGTGACGCGATCGATCGAACGACAACGGGGGGCCGCCTGGGCGACCCCCCGTTGTCATCCTCGATATCTCTAGAATGCTCGTCTAGCGATTGACCTCGATGCTCACCGCGCGCGTCGGACAGGTGGCCGTGGTCGGGTCCGGACTGCAGACCTTGAGCTCGATCACGTCGCCATTCTTCAGCGGAGATACGGCCGCCTGGAGATCCTCCATGGTGTGAATCGGCCGCGCTGTCGGAACGAGCTCCGAAAGAATGACGTCGTTTGGACCGAGACTGCGGAACGACGCCCCGCTTGGCGAGACCTTGGTCACGACGATCGAGTTGCGATACGCGCTCGACAGCTTGGCCTGCTGAGCGAACTCGCTCGAGATCGGCGCCACCGTGATGCCAAGTTTGTCGTTCTGCTTCCCGACGTCGTCGTTGCGTGCGGGGCTCGACGGCTCGTCGTTGGACGCGACGGTCGTTTCGTCGGGCGTCGGTTCGCCGAGCTTCACGTGCAAGGTCTTCTTGCCCTGCAGCGGACGCACCACGTCGAGGTCGACGACGTCGCCCGGCTTGTAGCCGCGGATGACGCGCTGCAGCGTGGTTGCCTGGTCGATGGGATGGCCGCCGGCGGAGACGATGATGTCACCGACTTCGGCTCCGGCGCGCTTGGCCGGGCTGTCGTTCTCCGGGTCGAACCCTCCGATCTTAGCACCGCTGATGGTCGACAGACCCGCTGCCTTGGCGTCGATGGCATCAACGTCCTGAATCGTCACGCCCAAGACGGCACGCCGCACCTTGCCGTACTTCACGATGTCCTGCTCGACCTGCTTGGCCAGCGTGATCGGGATCGCGAAGCCGTACCCAGCGTAGTACCCCGTGCCGCTCGCGATCGCGCTGTTGATGCCGATCACGTCGCCATGGATGTTGAGCAGCGGTCCGCCCGAGTTGCCGGGGTTGATCGCGGCATCGGTCTGGATGTAGTCGGTGATCGCGTACTTGTTGTTGAGCAGGCCGTGCTGGTCGCGCCCCTTGGCGCTCACGATGCCGGCCGTGACGGTGAAGTTGAGCTGGAGCGGATTGCCGATCGCCAGCACCCATGCCCCAACGCGCGCCGTGGCGTCGTCGCCGAGGTTGAGGGTCGGGAGGTTGTTCGCGTCGATCTTGATGACGGCGACGTCCGTCGTCGGATCGCGGCCCACGACCTTGGCGTTCGTGAAGGTGCGCTTGTCGAACAGCGTCACGTTCACGCGGTCGGCGTCGGCGACGACGTGGTTGTTGGTGAGGATATAGCCGTCGGGAGAGACGATGAAGCCCGACCCGCTCGCCATCTCAGGCTCGTCGGAAGGCGGTTGCTGATCCTGAAACTGGCGGAAGAAATCTTGAAATCCCGGCGGCAGCTGCTGCCCGCCGCGGCCGCGGAGGCGGCTCGTAGGCTGTTGGCGCGCGAAGCGTTCGGTCTCGATCGAGACGACGGCGGGCCGCGCGTGATCGGCGACGGACTCGAACGCGGTCTCCATGTCGGCTGCCGGCGCGACCTGATCCGCGGTCGGCTTGGTCATGGCCGTACTGGCGACGCGGCTCTGCGCCCAGCCGAAGCGCGTGAGGTTGAAGCCGGACGCAAAGATCAGTCCGCAGAGGAAAGCGACGGTGATCGCCGCTCCCAGGCGTGCACGAGAAAGCTTAGTAGACATAGTGAGAGCTCACCTGCGAGAATGTGTGGACCCTTCGTCGTACCCAACGCCACGGCGCAAGTGTCGAGCGCCGCTGACATTGAGACACGAACGGGCCGGCCCACGGTTTCTTCCGCGGGCCGGATGCAACGAAATCTTTACGACCCACCGCTGCTGCGCGTACCTCTCCTACTTCTTGCTTTCGTCGACGATCTCGTAGTCTGCCTCGACGACGTCTTCAGGCGCATTGGAAGTTGACGCGCCCGGGCTCGGTTCACCACCCGTCGGGCCGGCTCCGGTCGGGCCTGCGCCGCCAGCGTCGCCCGGGCCGCTCCCTTGGCTCTGCGCGTAGAACGACTGGCCGGCTTCGCTGAACGCACGATTGAGCTCTTCCTGCGCCGCGCGGATCTCGCCCATGTCGTCGCCGCGAAGCGCCTTGCGTGCGCGTTCCACCGCCGCGTCGAGCTTGGACTTGAGCTCCGGCGCGAGCTTCTCCGACCACTCCTTCGCGTTCTTCTCGACCTCGTACGTCATGCTGTCGAGCCGATTCCGCGTGTCGATCTCCTCGCGACGCGACTTGTCCGCGGCCGCGTTCTTCTCCGCGTCCTTGACCATCTTGTCGATGTCCGAGTCCGAAAGGCCACTTGACGCCTCGATGCGGATCTTCTGCTCCTTGCTCGTCGCCTTGTCTTTGGCCGACACGTGCAAGATGCCGTTCGCGTCGATGTCGAACGTCACTTCGATCTGCGGCATGCCGCGCGGAGCCGGCGGAATGCCCGTGAGCTGGAACTTGCCGATCGTCCGGTTGTCCCGCGCCAGCTCGCGCTCACCCTGCAACACATGGATCTCGACCGTCGTCTGATTGTCGTCGGCGGTGGAGAAGGTCTCCGACTTCTTGGTCGGAATCGTCGTGTTGCGCGGAATGAGCACCGTGGTCACGCCGCCGAGCGTCTCGATTCCCAGCGACAGGGGCGTGACGTCGAGCAGCAGAACGTCCTTCTGCTCACCGGTCAGGACCGCGCCCTGGATCGCCGCGCCGATGGCCACGACCTCGTCGGGGTTCACCGAACGATTCGGCTCTTTCCCGAAGTAGTCCTTGACGATTTGCTGGATCTTGGGAATGCGCGTCGAGCCGCCGACGAGAATCACCTCGTCGATCTCCTCGGGCTTGAGCCCG
>JANWKK010000256.1 GCA_025451425.1 Gemmatimonadaceae bacterium | reverse complement strand
TCGATACGACATCCTCAAGGACGACCCGTTCAGCGTTGCGAATTATTCGCTCAACGCGACCATCAGGCAACCGGCACTGTTCGGCACATGGGCGACGCCGTCATTCTCGCTCTACACGGAGCGACGCAGCGAGTACAAGGCGTATCTCCGCACGACATACGTCGGTGGCGAAGCTTCGCTGCTCAGAGCGCTGTCGTCGACGGCGTCACTTCGGGTGGGGTACAACGTCGAGTACGGAAAGACGCTCGCCGATCCGTCACTCCTCTGCGCCGCCTTCAGTCAATGCGACTCGGCGTCGATTGCCCACACGCTCGCCCCATTGCCGTTGGCGGTCTTCAGCGTGGCCGCGGCGCGAGTCCGCACCGACAATCCGGTGAATCCCACCGACGGCTATGCCATTCGGGCGGAGTCTCGTAACTCGGCGACGTTTCTTGGCTCGAGTCCGCAGCTAACGTTCGTTAAGGGAGTGGGGGATGCCGCGTGGTATCATCCAGTCGGAGGCAACGTAGTCGCCTTTCGACTCCATTTAGGCTCGGTGTGGGGTGGCGCGAACGTCAATGGTGTGACACAGCCCCCACAACAGGAGCGGCTGTATGCCGGAGGCGCGGCGAGCGTTCGAGGATATCAGCAGAACGAGCTTGGATCGCTGCTCTACGTGTTCGATGACACGTCGCAGATACAGATAAAGCAGGCTTCTCCCGACAGCGTGTATTTCACGATCCGGCCGGGTGCGAAGCAGCGGCGCGTCGTTCCGGTTGGCGGCAATCGGCTCTTCGTCGCGAGCGTCGATTACCGCGTACGATCGCCCATTCTGCCACAGATATTACAGTTCACGCTCTTTACTGACGCGGGGACAGTTTGGAATTGGGATACGAGGGTCCCTCTCGGCGGCTTCAGGCCGCGCTTCACGCCGGGAATTGGCCTCCGGGCGTTCACCCCTCTCGGCCCCATCCAGATCAATGCGGGGTACAACCCGTACCCGCCGGTGTTCGGTCAGGCGTTGTTCACCCCGAACCGAGATCTAGCGCAAAACAAAGGACTAACTGGTGTCTATTGCGCGGTGCCAGAGGGATTTCCCGTAGACTCGGCGCCGAAGTCCGGGTTGAATCCCCAGAACCAGCAATTTCAGCAGAATCCGAACGCGGTGTGCAACGCTACATATCAACAGTCGCCGCCGACACGGTGGATCAACAGATTTACCTTTACCTTCTCGATAGGCCCCGAGTTCTAATCATATAGTCCCCCCGCATGATCAGGCGTCGCCGGCTCGTCGCTCTCGTCAGCGCCATTGCGTTGCTCGTGATCGGCTTCGTGACCGTCGTCACGGGCCTCTTTGTCACGCACACGAGCTACGGGCAGGAAGAACTGCGGCGACTGATCCAGGCGCAGCTCGCGAGCGCCGTGCGCGGCAAGGTGTATCTCGGCTCGGTGAGTGGAGGTTTCCTCACCGGCATCCAGATTGACAGCTTCGCCATTCGTGACGCCGATAACGATTCGTTGATGCTCAGCACCGGTCGCATCACGGCGAGCTACGACCCGCGCGATCTGATCGACAAGCGTCTGCTGCTCCACGACGTCGACGTCGAGCATCCGGTGATGTTCATCCGGCAGCATGCGAGCGGACGATGGAACGTAAAGGAGATCTTCCGCGGCTACGAGAAGAAGAGCAACGGCCCGAAGACTCCCGGCCGGAACTTTGGTGATTTCATCGTCATCGACTCCGCGCGGGTTCATGAGGGCACTCTCATTTTGCAGATGCCCTGGACTCCTGACGACACCCTTCGTGGGGCGAAGCTCGATAGCTCGGTCAAGTACACGCTCTCGCGTCCGGATAAGGAGATTCGCCGAGTCGTAGACGAGGGGAAGCGCGGATACACGCGAACGTGGCGTTGGACGAAGTGGTCGGCGCTCGTGTCGCACATGCGACTGGCCGACCCTGACAGCGACAAGCTCGGCCGCCAATGGGTGTTCGACTCGGTGAGCGCGTTGGAAACCGATCCGCCCTTCAATTTCCGCAACATTCGCGGTTCGCTGCGCAATCTCGGCGATTCGATCTGGGTCGACGTCTCGCATTTCGATCTTCCGGCGTCGACGGGCACGGGGGCGGGAAAGATTGTGTGGGGAAGCGATCTGCCGGTTCGCTACGACATCAGCGTCAAGGGCGATTCGATTGCGCTGAAGGACGTGGCGTGGGTATACCCGACGCTGCCGACAGCCGGTGGCGGTAAGGCGATGCTGCACATCGGCAACGAGCCGAGCAATCTGCGCGTCATCGACTACAAGCTCACGAACATGGATGTCACGAGTACGAGCTCTCATCTGATCGGCGACATGACGTTCGCGGTCGGCGGCCCGGTGCTCGTGGTGAAAGACGTGAGAATGTCCGGGGAACCGTTCGACTTCGATCTGCTGCGGACGCTGAACGGCAAGGCCTTCCCGGTCGATTGGCGCGGCCAGTTGTATGGCAGCGTCCGCGCTCGCGGCGGGCCGCTCAATCGATTCTACGTCGACGAGAGCAACGTAATCTTCCGCGACGCGCACGTGCGCGGCGCGGCGTCGCGGGTGGGCGGGCACGGCGAGTTGGACATTCTCCAACCAGCGCTCACGAGTTTCCGGAACTTCGCTGTCAATGCTACTTCGGTCGATCTGCGTTCGATCGAATTCCTGTACCCAAATTTCCCCCGACTGGGCGGTACGATTTCGGGGACGGCGACGCTCGACTCGTCGTGGCTCGACGTCCGCTTCGCGAACGCCGATATCGTCCATCAGGACGGCCCTGGCGAGCCGTCGCACCTCACGGGAAGTGGGCGCGTGACGTGGGGCCCGAAGTTCATGACGTACGACATCGACGCGCAGGCTCAGCCGATCTCGTTAGGTATGCTCGCGCGATCGTACCCGAAACTTCCGCTCACGGGCATCCTGAGCGGACCGGTCAAGGCGAAGGGAACGATCGAGGACCTGCAGCTGACGACCAATCTGCAGGGCCAGGCTGGCGTGCTGAGCTTCGACGGACGCATCGACATCGATCCGCCTAACTATGGTATTCACGGCGCAGGCCAGGCCACCGGCCTCGCCCTGCACCAGCTGCTGGATCCGGCGCGTCTCGAAGGACCGGTGAAGCCGATGACCGTCACCGGTCGCTACGAAGTCGGCCTCAGCGGCGATTCGCTCGCCGACCTCGAAGGCCGCGCCGCGGTCGACCTGGTGCGAGCGGATGTCGACGGACTGCGCATCTTCCCCTCGACCGCTCGTCTGCGCTTTGCCGATAAGCGGGTCTTCGTCGACACGCTGCGAGTCGAAACGACGGCAGCGACGATTCTGGCGCGCGGCGCGCTCGGCTTGCCGCATGGCGCCTCGGACTCGCTGCATTATCAACTCATCGTCGATTCGTTAGGTGGCTTCCGCCGCTATCTCGCGAGCAGGACGCCGGAGGACACGGCGCTGGCCGATTCGCTCGGTGGCCAGGTGACGATGACTGGCACTGCGCGTGGTCGAATCGATTCGCTGGACCTCGCGGGCGCGGTCACCGGTACCGGCCTGCAGTACGGAAAGAATCGCGGACGCATCGTCGGCGGGCGGTTCGACATTCGTAATATCCTCAGCGATCCGGCCGGAACGGCCTCGCTTCGGTTCGATACACTCACCGTTGCCGGCGTCGTGCTCGACTCTGCCGGCGCCGATGTTCGGCTGGCGGGGCGCTCCCACGCGACGTTCGCGATCGGCATCCGCAGTGACAATGGCCCCACCGCGCGGATCGTCGGTACGGCGGCCGCTACCGGAGGCGCGATCGGCGCTCGTCAAGCATCGACGCGGCTCGCTATCGACTCGCTCGGCCTAACGATTGGCGAGGACAAGTGGCGACTCGCCAGCGGATCGCACGCGACTCGCGACAGCCTCGGTCTCCAGATCGATTCGCTCGTGCTCGTCAATGGCGCCGGCGGACGGATCGGCGTCTTCGGCTCGGCGCCACAGACGGCGCCGGTCGCACTCGAGGTGACTGCCGACAGCCTTCGGCTCGCCGACCTCGGCGTGTTGGCGCAGCTGCCGGCGTCGCTCAGCGGTTTCGCTTCGGCGCACGGACGCATTACCGGCACGCGCGCGGAGCCGGACATGCGGTTCGATGCGCGGTTGAGCCATTTGACATACGGCGGAATGCAGGTGGAACGTGCCACGGCGAGTGGCGACTATCGAGACCGTAGCCTCGACTTGTCGGTCGATCTGTTCCGCAACAATGTCGCGGCGCTGCATGCGACGATGGGCGTGCCGATGATTCTCACGTTGTTCGACGCGCAACGTCTGAGCGCGCCGATCCATGGGTCGATTCGCGCCGATAGCGCGGATCTCTCGGTGATCGAGATGCTGTCGTCGTCGTTGCAGAAGGGCTCGGGCCGGCTAACGGCGAACCTGGAGTACTCGTTGTCGCCGACGCACAAGTCGATCAACGGGCTGATCGCCGTGCGGAATGGTCAGCTGACGGCGCAGAACCTCGGCATCACGCTGCGATCGATCAACGGGACGGTGCGCTTCGATGGCCGGAGCGACACGGTGCGCATCGACGTCTCGGCGGCGAGCGGCACGGCGCCAGGCGCGCGGTTGGCGCTGCGCGGAACGGTTGGCTACGCCAAGTGGGACGAGCCGCGCTTCAATCTCGCTTTATATGCGAAGAACTTTCACGCGATCGAACGTCGTTCGCTGGCGTCGCTCGACGTCTCGACGGGTGCCGACTCGGTCCATCTCACCGGATCGATGGACGCTGCCGCGCTCACAGGAACGCTTCGTGTCGATCGCGGGGAGCTGTATCTCCCAGAGCGGGATATTCTGCGCAAGCAGGTCGTCGATCTGAGCAGCGAGGGAATATTCCAGATCGTCGATACGACCGATCTTCGGGCACGACAGATCGTGCCGGACGCACCGTCGCGGCTCGTGGAAGGGCTCCGACTGGACGACGTTCACATCGTGCTCGGCGACGAAGTGTGGTTGCGGTCGCGCGAGGCGAACATCAAGCTGGGTGGCTCGCTCGACGTCAAGAGCGCGCAGAAACAGAGCGCCTTGAGCGCGAGTACACGCAAAGGCTCGAAGGGGCCCGACTACGGATTTGCTCTCGCGGGAACGCTGACCGCCGACCGCGGGACGTACACCTTGGATCTCGCCCCCGCGCCGGTGCAACGCGAGTTTGCCGTGCAGAAGGGAACGATCCAGTTCTACGGATCGGCCGACTACAATCCCCTCATAGACATTACAGCGCAGCACGCGGTGAAGCGCTCCGGTCAGCCGGACTTGTTAATCGAGGTCCATCTCAGTGGATATCTCTTTCCGAATCCGTCGATCGATCTGAGAAGCATCAACGAGTCCTATCTATCTCCCTCGGATCTCGTGAGCTACCTGGTAACCGGTCAGCCAACGTACGCGCTGAGCTCGGGCGAGCTCAACGTAGTGCAACAGGTGAGTAACGTCGTCGGTCCGACGCTGAGCTCCGTTGCCGAGTCGAGTCTCCGCGGCGTGGGATTCGGTAACTGGTTCGACGTGATCTCGATTGAGAGCGGCGCCGCGCCGACGACGCTTCAGACCACCTCGCAGCAGTCGACGATCAAAGACTACTTCTTTGGCGCCCGCTTGGGCGGTGAAAAGCAGCTCTCGAACAACCTCTTCTTCAACTTCAGCGCCGGTCTGTGCTCGCTCAACCGGGAATACGTCGGGACCGGCCAGACGGCGATCGGCAACTTCGTCGACGCGTTAGGCGGCCACATCGAGTGGCGCTTCAATCCACGTCTGTCGCTGCAAGCCGGGACGGATCCGCCAACATCGGCGCTCTATTGCCGCAACAACTACTCTCTGGGCAGCGTTGTCGCGACACCGCGGCAATGGGGTCTGTCCGTGCTTCGCAGCTGGCACTTCTAAGCCGGTGGAGCGCGCGCAACGGACCATCAAGCGCGCCCTGCTCGTCGCGAATCCGGCGTCGCGTCTGGGCCGGCGCCGTCTTCCACGCGCGCGAGCAGCGCTCGAGAAGGCTGGCGTTCACGTCGATGTAGCGTTCACCGAGCGTTCTGGCCACGCAACGGAGATCGTCACCGAGCGCTCCGCGGGCTATGACGCCGTATTCACCCTCGGCGGCGACGGTACGGCCATGGAGGCCGCGGGTGCTCTCGCTGGCACGATGCGGCCGCTGGGGGTCCTGGCCGGAGGGACCGGCAACCTTCTGGCGCGGGCGTTGGGCATCCCGCTCGACCCAAGACGCGCCGTCCCGCGGCTACTGGACGGGGACGAGCTTCACATCGATTTGGGGCGGATCACGACCTGCGAACCGGCCCGTTATTTCGCGATTGCGGCCGGTGTCGGCATCGATGCAGCCATGGTCGCCGAAACGCCATCGTGGCTCAAGCGTCGTTTGGGTGTACTCGCTTACACCATAACGGCCACGCGTGCGGCACTTCGGTCAGTTTTACGGCAAGAGTTCTTTCACGTGCGGCTCACGGTGGATGGCGAGGAGTTCGAATCCGCGGCGGCCGCGGTCATGATCGCGAACTTCGGGGCGGTGCTCAGCGACCGGATCACGTTCGGTCCCGGGATCCGCTTCGACGACGGAGTACTCGATGCTTGCTTCTATTCACCGAGGAATTTGCGTGACGCCATGCGAATCATGTGGCGGCTCCTCCGTCGCGACTTCACCTCGGACGCGGCGATGCTTTATCGCAGCGGCCGGCACATTCGCATCGAGACAACCCCGCC
>JANWKK010000255.1 GCA_025451425.1 Gemmatimonadaceae bacterium | reverse complement strand
CATTCCCGGACGCATGAGGTCGAGAATCACGAGATCGGGCAGCCACTGCTTCGCTCTCGCGAGGCCGGTCTCACCATCCTCGGCAACGGCGACCTCGTAGCCCTCGATCTCGAGGCCGGTACGAAGCCCGTACGCGAGATCGGGATTGTCCTCGACGATGAGAATGTTGCCCTGCTGTGTCTGCACCGGCATTAGTGTTCGCTTATCGCTGGAGCATGCTCAGTGGGCGTCGCCGGCTCCGGCGGCGGCACGTCGGCCGGCGCGTCGCTACGTGCCGGCAGCTGTACGACCACACGGGCGCCGCCGCCCGCTCCCGCAGCCTCGATCCAGGCCGCTCCGCCATGAAGCGCGACGAGCTCGCGCACGACCGAGAGTCCGATCCCACTCCCTCCTGTGGCAGACTCCTCGTCGCGGCTGAGACGTACGTACGGCTCCCACACGCGATCACGATCGGCGGCGGGAATGCCGGGACCTTGGTCTTCCACCCAGAATCGCACCCGCGCGCCCTGCGTCGCCGGGGCGGAGGCAGCCCCCACGGAAATCGTTTGGCCTGCAGGACCGTATTTCGCCGCGTTGTCGAGCAGGTTGAGCAAGATCTGACGCAGCGCGTCGCGGTCGGCACCCACAGTGAGGCCGGTTGGCGGCGCTGGTCGCACCGACATGCGACGCGAGCGAGCGAGCGGCGTGAACATCTCGATCGCGTCGCGCATCTCCGAATCCAGATCGAGCGTCGCGGGTGTGATCCGGTTGGTTCCCTTCTCGGCTCGCGAGAAATTGAGCACGTTCTCAACGAGGTAGGTCAGTCGCCGCGCCTCCTGATCGATGATCCCCGCGGACCGTGCGCGTTCCTCGTCGGAGCGAAGCTTGCCAAGGTGCAACAACTCAGCGAACCAGCGGATCTGTGCCAGCGGCGTGCGCAGCTCGTGCGAGACGCCTGACACGAACTCGGTGCGAAGCCGTGCCAACTCTTGCTGGCGGTGCAACTGTCGCCACGCAACGCCGAGGAGACCCGCCGTGAGCACGAACACGCCCGCGAGAAGCGGCAGGCGTGATCGCGGCAATCCGCCAACGATCAGCTGCGACGCCAATTCGGGTCGGAGGCCGACGTGCATAACGAGTCGGCCGAAACTGGGCTCCAACGTATCGGCCGACCGATATCGCGACGGAAAGTAGCCCGGCGAACGATAGACCTCGGTGCCGTCGATGGTCGTGACCGATATCGAGAGAATCGAATCGGTCGCCGCGTCACGCAGCAACGACGGTGGGAGTAGCGCGCTGCGGCGCTGGATCAAGCTGAAGGTCGGTCCGAGATAGGGACGCGGGTCCGTCGCGTAGCCATAGATCACGATCGGATGGCCAACCTTCGGTTCGCGCACGACGACGAACACGAGCAACTGCGGAACGGACGTGTCGCCCACCGCTCGCGCGTGAGTCGCGTCGGCGAAGATCATTCCATACGAGTCGCTCGTGACCACGGTAGCCAACGGCCGCAACGCGCCCAGTCGAGAGTCTGGTGATCCGAAAGTGGTCGGTCGCGGGCCGGCCATCGGCGCCAGCGACTTCGCGTAGCTCACCAGAGTGTCGCGAGCCCATGCGATCGCGGCGTCGGGCAGCTCATTCGCCGTCGTCCTGAAAGCTCCGTCGGACCAATCGTAGCGAAAGAAGTAGTGCACACCTCCCCAGCAACGGCACCACGGTTCGGTGATCGCGCGCGCGTCCGCCTCCGATTGTTCCGGCGACACAACTGTCTTCTCCGGCCGTTGCGGATCGACGCGTGAGGCCTGATAGCTCAACGACGTGATCACCGGAGACAGCATGCTGCTCTTCGCCTGCTGGGTCAGCTGCCAATCGGCGAACGAGGCATAATCGTCGAGCGTCGACTCAGCGATGCGCTGCTGCGATCGCGCGGCATCCTGTGCCTGGTATACGAGCACGCCGACGAGAACGAGGGCGAGCCCGAGGAGGATGATGGTGCCGAGTGACCTAGGGGACGAGACGGCGGCGCGCATGAAGCACCTAAGGAAATGTCCAGCCACGGGCTTGGAAAGCCCGCATAGTCGCCATTACCCATTCCTTACAGGCGAGCTGCGCTCGCCTGTAAGCCTATTTGAACTCGCGGCGCGCTCCCGTTCGTACTCGGGAACCCAGCGCTTCACTCTCTACCCTCCACCAGCACAATGTCTTCGTTCGTTCGCGGAATCTTTGCCGGCGCGCTGCACGACGAGCTGCTCTTTCCCTATCCTCCGCCGCTCGACCGGCGCGACCCCGCGGAAGCGCGCGTGGTTCGTCGCCTGATCAATGACCTGCGCGAAATGCAAAGCGTGGGACTCATCGACTCCGCTCGGTTCGACGAAGAGGAGACCATAGGTGAAGACGTCGTGCGCGCACTTGCGCGCGCAGGCTTTCTGGGCCTCACGATTCCCAAGGAGTATGGCGGATTGGGACTCTCGAGCACCGGCTACGCGCGCGTCTTTGGCGAACTCTCTCGGACTGACGCGTCGGTCGCTGTCCTCGTCGGCGTGCATTGCGGTCTTGGCTCCAAAGCAATTGTGCTGTTTGGCAACGCCGAACAGAAAGCGCGCTATTTGCCGATGCTGGCTCGCGGGGAGACGCTTGCGGCTTATGCGCTCACCGAGCCCGAAACCGGATCCGATGCGCAGCACATCAAGACCACGGCTCGACTGAGCGCGGACGGATCGCACTGGACGCTCGATGGCCGAAAGCTGTGGATCGGCAACGGGCATCGAGCTGGTGTCATCGCCACGTTTGCGCAGACAGAAGTCGAGCGTGGAGGAAAGACAGTCTCGCGTCCGACCGCTTTCATCATTCGGCCCGACATGCCTGGATTTCGCGTCGAGCGAATCATTCGCAAGATGGGCATTCGCGGCTCGACGCAGGCCGAGTTGGCGTATCACGAGCTCCGTGTGCCCGCGGACCACGTGCTCGGAGTCGTGGGCAAGGGTTTTGGCGTCGCGGTCCACGTGCTGAACGGCGGACGTCTCTCGCTCGCCGCCGGCTGCACGGCTGGAGCGAAGCAGGTGTCGATCGAGATGACGAGCTTTGCGGCGCAGCGAGTGCAGTTCGGGCGTCCGATCGCCGATTTCGAGATTACGCAACGCAAACTGGCGCGCACCGCCTCGGACATTTACGCTGCCGACGCAATGCTCGGCATTCTTACCGACCTTGCGTCAGCGAAGCCGGGTGCCGAGGCTGACGATTGGTCGCTCGAGGCCGCCTGTTGCAAGGTGTTCACGAGCGACATGATCTGGCGTTCCGCCGACGATCTAGTGCAGATCGCCGGCGGACGCGGCTTCGTGAAGCCTTATACGTACGAGCGCTGGCTTCGCGATTCGCGAATCAATCGCATCTTCGAGGGCACGAACGAGATTCTGCGATTGTTCATCGCCCTCAACGGCATTCAGGGACCCGCCGAACGGCTCAAGGAGATCGGTTCAGCGCTGCGCAAGCCGGTGCGCAATCTTGGCTTGATCAGCGGCTTTGCTGCATCGCGAATTCGTAGTGCGCTCGGTGCGACGCCAACGCTCGACGTCGCGCTTCACGATCGGCTCGCGACGCATAAGCGGTTCTTCGAGAAGCACATTGCCGAGCTGCACACGATTACCGAGCGCGTCATCCGGCACTATCGCGCGGACATCGTGGAGCGGCAACAGGAGCTGGAGCGTCTCGCCGACATGGCGATCGAGCTCTTTGCCACGGGTTGCGTGCTTGCCCGCACGCAGCGACTGATCGAGGAGCGCGGCGTGGCGCTCTGTGAGCACGAGATCGAGTTGTGCGATCTCTTCGTTGTCGAGTCCGGACGTCGCTTCCGGGCAAGTCGAGAAGCGGTGCAATCGCCGCAGGACGAGCTTCGACGCGCCGTGGCGAAAGCGGTGCGCGGCGCCGGCGGGTACGTCGTGACCGACGCGATTCTCGAGGGCGGCGCGGATACTGCGAACAACGCAACGGAAAAAAAGACCCCCGTTGTCTGAGATCGCCGCTTTTTCGCGGTGTACCCGGATCGACTAGCTTTGAGCACGCGACCTCGAGAGCGCTGACCGAATGCCACGCTTGTTCGACATCTCAGTTCCCGTCATGAATGGCGGCGTTGTGTATCCGGGAAATCCGGAGATTCACATCGAGGCGCAGCAGGACATGGCGAAGGGCGGCAGCTCCAACGTCTCGCTCGTGTCGATCGGTTCGCACACGGGCACTCACGTCGACGCCCCCAAGCACATGATTCAGGGCGGTGCCGGCGTGGACGCGATTCCGCTCGACGCCCTCATCGGGCCGGCGATCGTCCTTGCCTTCGACGATGATGTCATGGCAGTCACCGAGGCGTATCTTCGCACGCAGCCGATCGCGGGGCACGAACGCGTGCTTTTGAAAACGCGAAACTCGCACTTCATTCGCGAGCGCGACTTTCATCCCGACTATACGTATCTCGCGCCGGACGGCGCAGAGTATCTCGTCTCGCTCGGTGTTCGTCTCGTTGGCATCGATTATCTGTCGATCGAGCAGTTTCACTCGGGTCACCACCGCACGCACAAGACGCTGCTCTCGCGCGGCATCGTGATCGTCGAAGGCCTCGATCTCTCCGAGCCGCCGCCGGGGACTTACGATCTGTACTGTCTTCCCGTACTGCTCGCGGGAATCGACGGCGCTCCAGCGCGCGCGGTCCTCTTTGGATGAGCAGCATCAATCAGCTCTTCTTCGACATCGGTGGCGTGCTCGGATCGAACGGCTGGGATCGCGAGCAGCGCGGTGAAGCCGTCTCGCGCTTCGGACTCGACGCCGAGGACTTTCAGTATCGTCACGAGGAGACGGTCGGTGCGTTCGAGGCAGGTCAGATCTCGCTCGACGAGTACCTCGACGTCACCGTGTTCTGGCGACAACGAGACTTCTCACGCGAAGATTTCAAGAAGTTCATGCTTGGGCTCAGTGCACCCTGGCCGGACAGTCTCGACGTCGTGCGCCGGCTGCGCCAGAATATCCGAGGGCGGCCGACTCGGGTGCGCCTCGCGACGCTCAACAACGAATCGCGGGAGCTGAACGAGTACCGAATTCGTCACTTCGGACTATGTGATCTCTTCGACGTGTTTTTCAGCTCGTGCTGGCTCGGCGTGAGAAAACCAACGCGGCAGATCTACGAGCGCGTGCTCGGCATGACGCAGGCAGATCCAGCGCGAAGCGTATTTGTCGACGATCGCGAACAGAACCTCGCGCCGGCGCGTGCGCTCGGAATGAAGACGATTCACTTCGAGAGCGCGGAGCAGCTTGCGCGATCGCTGTCAGAATTAGAATTCGATTTGTCATCCTGAGGTGCGCGACAAACCGTAGTGAGGCTTGGAGTCACGACATGCAAATGGCAATGATCGGCCTCGGCCGGATGGGCGGGAACATGGTCGAGCGCTTGATGCGGAAGGGACATCAAACCGTCGTCTGGGATCGCAGCGCTGACGTTGTCGGCAAATATCAGAAGATGGGCTCGACGGCAGCGAAGGATCTCGACGATCTCATCTCCAAGCTGAAAGTGCCACGCGTCGTGTGGATCATGGTTCCCGCGGGTGCTCCGGTCGACGATACGATCGAGAAGCTCGTCCCGAGCCTAACGAAGGGGGACATCATCATCGACGGCGGCAACTCGAACTTTCACGACACGATGCGCCGTGCCGAGTCGCTCGCGAAGCGCGGCATCGAGCTCGTCGACAGCGGAACGAGCGGTGGCATCTGGGGACTCGAGAACGGCTACTGCCTGATGGTCGGTGGCACCGACCGCGCGGTGAAACAGTGCGAGCCGATTTTCCTCGCGCTCGCGCCGGAAGACGGGTATGCTCACGTCGGTCCCAGCGGCGCAGGCCACTATGTGAAGATGGTGCATAACGGGATCGAATACGCCATGCT
>JANWKK010000254.1 GCA_025451425.1 Gemmatimonadaceae bacterium | reverse complement strand
ACGCTCGCGATGCACTGGCAGCGACACAAGGTCGGCGCGGCGCACTGGCGCGAGATGGCGGATCGTGGTGAGCGTATGCCCGTGTGCATCGCGCTCGGCGCGGATCCACCGTCGATGTATTCGGCGAGCGCACCATTGCCGCCGACGGTGGACGAATTTCTGTTCGCTGGCTTCCTTCGCGGCAAGCCGGTATCCCTGGCGAAGGCGGTCACATGCGACCTTGAAGTGCCAGCGGAGGCCGACTTCGTGCTCGAGGGCTACATCGACCCCGCCGAGGCGCTCGTGACGGAAGGTCCCTTCGGCGACCACACGGGTTTCTATTCACTCGCCGATCTCTATCCGCAGGTGCACGTCACCGCCGTCACGATGCGAAAGCAGCCGATCTTCCCGTGTACGATCGTCGGTCGTCCGCCGATGGAAGATTTTTATCTCGGTCATGCGACGGAGAGAATCTTTCTGCCCCTGCTGAGACTGACTATTCCGGAGATCGTGGATTATCACATGCCGGCCGAGGGAATCTTTCACAATCTGGTATTCGTCTCGATCAAGAAGGAGTATCCGGGGCAGGCGTATAAGGTCATGAATGCGCTGTGGGGCCAGGGCCTCATGTCGTTGGCAAAGGTGCTGATCATCGTCGACGCGTGGGTGAATGTGCGCGATGCGCAGGAAGCGTGGTGGGTGGCGCTCAACAACATCGATCCGCAGCGCGACGCGCGCTTCACGATGGGCCCGATGGACGTACTCGATCACTCCAGCCGCGCGTTCACGTATGGCTCGAAGATGGGCCTCGACGCGACACGGAAATTGCCAGAGGAAGGATTCGTGCGCGAATGGCCTGACGTCATCACGATGGACGACGAGATCAAGCGCCGCGTTGATAGCATGTGGAATGAGCTGGGCTTAGGAGGCAGAACATGACTGGCGGTGGTCGCGCGCAGGAGGGTCAGACGTTCAGCGGCAGCTCACGCTTCGTCGCGTTCGTGAATCTCGTTAGGCTACCCCATACGGTCTTCGCGCTGCCTTTCGCGCTGATCGGCGTCGTGCTCGCGTCGTATCGCTACCGGCTGGGACTCGCCGACATCGGGTGGGTGATACTCGCATTCACGGCGGCGCGCTTCGCGGCGATGGCCTTCAATCGGATCGTTGACCGGCACATCGATGCGCAGAATCCACGCACGGCGATGCGCGAGCTGCCCCGCGGCGTCCTCTCGGTGCAGGAGGCTTGGCTGTCAGTGATCGTGTCGATCGCAGTCTTCGTCACTTGCGCCGCGGCATTGAATCCGCTCTGTCTGTATCTGTCGCCACTCGCGGTCTTATGGGTGCTCGGTTACAGCTTCACCAAACGTTTCACGAGATGGTCGCATCTCGTGCTGGGCGCTGGCCTCGGCATCGCGCCGGTGGGTGGTTATCTCGCGGTCGCTGGGGCGTGGAGCAGGCCGTGGTGGGTGCTTGTCGCCCTCGCTGCCGCGGTCACGGCGTGGGTGGGCGGGTTCGACATTCTCTACGCGCTGCCTGACGAGGGATTCGATCGCGCGCATTCGCTGCATTCGATACCAGCCGCGGTCGGCGAGCGCTCGGCGATTCATATCGCGCGGGCGCTCCACATTCTGACGATCGTGGCGTTGGTGCTCGCCGGTATCGGCGCGCACCTCGGTGTGCTGTATTGGTGCGGATTGATCCTCGCGGCCGTGATTCTCTTCTACGAGCATTCGCTCGTGCATCCGGGAAATCTCTCAAAGCTCGATGCCGCGTTTTTCATGATGAACGGCATGCTGAGTATCACGCTGCTGGTCTTCGTCCTCGCCGAACGAATCCGGCCGCTGCTGCTCCTCGGCTGGCGGCGATAGACGTGCCAGCCGTGCGCCCGATCGTCTTCGCGATCACTGGAGCGTCCGGCGCACCGTACGCGATTCGCCTGCTCGACCAGCTGATCAAGGCACGTCGCGCCGTGCAGCTCGTGATATCGAGCCACGGCTTGCGTCTCCTCGAGACAGAATGTGGTGTGAAGTCGGCGGCCGAGCTTCGAGAGCGTGTTGGCGCGAGCGGGTGGGACGAGCATGTGACGGTGTTCGACGATGCTAATCGTGGCGCCGCGCCAGCTTCAGGCTCCGCGCTCAACGCCGGCATGGTGATCTGCCCATGCTCGATGGGAACGCTGTCCGCGATCAGCAGCGGTGCGTCGCGGTCGCTCGTGGAGCGCGCGGCCGACGTCGCCCTGAAGGAACGTCGCCCCCTAGTGCTCGTGCCCCGCGAGTCGCCGTTGAGTGCGATTCACCTCGAGAACATGCTACGTGTGACGCGGGCCGGTGCGGTGGTCCTGCCCGCATCACCTGGGTTCTATCACCGTCCGACGTCGATCGACGAGCTGGTCGACTTCGTAGTTGCGCGCGTGCTCGATCACCTCGGTGTAGAGCACGAGCTGGTGCGACGGTGGGGCGGAGACGAGAGTCCCCGGCCACCACGCCGGCGGCGGTAGTGGACGAGGAGACTCATCGCATCGGCTTGATTTCGGACACACACGGGCTCGTTAGGCCTGACGTGTTCAGCGCACTCGAATCCGTCGACTTGATCCTGCACGCCGGGGATGTCGGCGACGGCGTCCTCGAGGAGCTGGCGGCGATTGCGCCGATCGAGGCGGTGTATGGAAATACCGACGCGACCGATGATCCGCGGCTGCGGCAGTCGATCGAGCGGACCATTGGCGGTCTTCGCGTGCACGTCAGCCATGGCCACGAGCTTGGCAGCCCGACGCCGGAACGGCTGCTAGCGAAGTATGACGCTGACGTGATCGTGTACGGGCATACGCATCAGCAAAAGGTCGTCGAATCGAGCGGCCGGCTGGTGGTAAACCCGGGCGCGGCGGGTGCGAGACGGTTCAAGCTGATGCCCAGCGTAGGCCTGCTCACGATCGAACGCGGTATGGCGAGCGTTCGGATCATCGAGCTGCAGATTTGAGGGCCACCTCTGTCATCCTGAGCGAAGCGAAGGGCTCCTCAGGATCACAACTACACAACCCGAAAATGCGAGACCGGATATAAGTAGTCTCCGCCGGAGTCGTCGATGATCCGGTAGAAGGCGCCATCAGCTTCCACGCCCATCATCTCGTAGATCTTCCCGAGCGTCAGGTCGTGACAACCGCCAGACTCGTCAGCGCCCGGATATACCAGCCATGGGCGCAGGCTAATGCACTGCACGAGGGTGATCGGCTGCCACGTCGTTGCCATCGTCGCTCCGAGGGTCGCTGCCGCGTTGTGCGGCGGTTCGTACGAGACGACGCAATGCAGAAGACAGGCCAAGGGACGGCACGCGCGTTCGCTTCAGTTCCGCTGGAAAACGTCGAAACCAACTCGACAGGAGCAGCAATTCATCGATCTCGTGCGTCGGGATCTGCGACCTCTCTCGCTCGACGGTCGCGAAGACCTCGTCGACGAGCGACGTCAATCGTGCCTGATCGTCCGCGGACCGCGGCAAGTCCATCTCCGCGCGCACATGTCCCCGACGAATCAAGTACAGGCGATCCGCGCCTTCGTGCCCTGGTACAGGATAGACGAACGAGAGTGTCTCAACGGCAAATTTCAGCCGGAAAAATTGTGCTTTCAGCGCCTCGAGGCGGTGCAGTTTGTCCCTTAGCGACGCCGCGCGCTCGAACTCGAGCCGGTCGCTCGAACGCTCCATCTCGGCGCGCAGTGTTTCGATTGGACCATCATCATCGCCGTCGAGAAACGCGCGTGCGAGCTTCACGCGTTCCTGATATTGCCGCGCCGTGCAACCGCCGACGCATGGACCGAGGCACTTCTTGACCTCGAAACGGATGCAGCCGGGTGTGCGTGGGAAAATGCTGAACAGTTCCGGCTGATCGGCGAAATGCATTGCCTGATCATTTGCGCAATCTCGTAAGCCGAGCGCATCGTTCAACTCGCGCACGGCCTCGCCCACACGCTGCGCGCCCTGGAAAGGACCGTAGTAGATCGAAGCATCGTCGTGGCTCGGACCGCGAACGACGACGAACTTCGGGGCGCCTCCCCTCGTGAGCTTGAGGAAACAGAAATTTCGTCCGTCGCGCTTCATCGCGACGTTGAATCGCGGCCGCAGCCGCTTGATCTCCCGCAATTCTTCCAGCAGGGCGGCGAATTCACTCGGCGTGTAGTCCCACTCGATGCGGTCGGCCTCGCGGAGAATGCGCGCACCCTTCTCCTCCGGAAAAGCGCAACGGAAATAGCTCAAGAGGCGCGTCCGCAGCCGCTTTGCCTTGCCGACGTAGACCACCTCGCCGGCCGTCGTGAGCATTCGATAAACTCCGGGCCGGTTCTCCGCGCGCGAGCGGACGTCGTCGTGCATGACGCCGAGCTGCGCGTCGGACGTCGGTGGCCGAAGCTCTAGCTTTGGCAGCGCGCGCACAGCACCGTCATCCGTCCATCGATGGCATGGGTGCCGACCAATCGGGCACCGCAGCGAGGACAGAGCTCGCCCGCGCGTCCATAGACCGCGAGTCGCTCGACGAAACCTCCGCGCGCGCCGCTGGCGTCGCGATAGTCGCGAAAGCTCGTACCACGCGCGGCAATCGCCTCACGCAGTACGTCCACGATCGCCGAGTGTAGCGCGGCAGTGTGCTCGGGAGACACACGGTTCGAGGCGCGAGAGGGGTCAATACGCGCACGGAACAGCGCTTCGTTTGCGTAGATGTTGCCGATGCCAGCCACCGCACGCTGATCCATCAGGACCTTTTTTACGGCTTGTCGAGAGTCCCGAAGAAGGACCGATAGATGCTCGGCGGTGAACGCGGGGTCAAGTGGCTCGATCCCCAGCGCGGCTGAGTAGCGCTCGAATCGATCGTCTCGCATGAGCGCGACAGTGCCGAGCCGGCGAATGTCGCGATAATGGAGCGAGCGGCCGTCGTCGAGCGCGAGCTCGAGCGTCGAGTACTCACGCTCGCGCTCAGGGAGATCACCGGCGTCGATGAGCAGCGCACCAGTGAATCGCGGCTGTACAACCAGATGATCGCCAGTCGAGAGATCGAGGACGACGAGTTTCGCGCGTCGCCAGCCACGCGTAATGCTCGCGCCCATGAGGCGCTTTCGCAGCTCGCGCGCGGAGACTTCGCGAAGAACGTCCCCTCTGGTGACGTGGACCTCGGTGATTCGCGCTCCGGTGATCTCGCGGTCAAGATCGCGCGCGATGGTCTCGGTCTCAGGCAGCTCCGGCATGGCCCGCCGCCGTCAATCGCGCGAGCTCGCGCCAACCGATGTCTTCACGGAATTGCTTGCCCTCGAACTCCACTCGTGAGGCGAAGTCGCGGCTGATGCGCTGCGCCTCCTCGAAGGTAGAAGCATGGCCGGTGATCGCGAGCACGCGGCCGCCATTGGTGAGAAGCGAGCCATCGGGGGCGCGTTTGGTGCCGGCGTGGAAGACGAGTACGCCATCGGTCGAGGGAGGAATCGCAATGACCTCGCCGGTGCGTGTCTGCTCGGGATATCCCGCACTGGCGATGACCGTAGTGACCGCGTGGCCGGTTGGTTGGCTCAACAGCGCTTCGTCGGGCGCTTCTCCGTCGGTCGCGGCGGCGAGCATCACGTCGAGTAACGAGGGATCAGAGGACGTCACGGCCAGAATCGCCTGCGTTTCGGGATCACCAAATCGACAGTTGAACTCGACGACCTTCGGCCCGTCGCGCGTGAGCATCAGACCGGCGTACAGAAGGCCCGTGAAGGGCAGGTGGTGCGCGCGAAGGGCGCCGAGCGTCGGCCGCAGGATCGTGTCGACGACCTCTCGCTGTGTCTCGGGTCGCAGTGCCGTCACGGGCGCGTACGCGCCCATGCCGCCCGTGTTCGGCCCATGATCGCCGGCGAGCAGGCGCTTGTGGTCCTGCGCCGGCACCATTGGAACGAGCCACTCGCCGTTGGTGATCGCGAAAACGGAGACCTCCTCGCCCTCCATGAACTCCTCGACGAGAAGCTCGCTTCCGGCGATGCCGAAGCTGCGATCAACGAGCATGGTATCGATGGCGCGGTCCGCCTCCTCGATCGTTTCGCACACGATGACGCCCTTGCCTGCGGCGAGGCCGGAGGCCTTGATGACGACGGGAGCACCGAGCTCGCGAGCGGCGCCGCGGGCGCGCGCGACGTCGGTGCACGTGAGCGCACGCGCCGTCGGGACGCTCGCATCGAGCATCAACTGCTTGGCGAATGCTTTCGAAGTCTCGATCTGGGCTGCCTGACGAGTCGGTCCGAAGATCGGCAGTCCTTCGGCGCGAAAGTGATCGACGATGCCGGCGGCGAGGGGCGCCTCGGGCCCGACGACGGTGAGTGTGATCCGTTCCTGCCGCGCGAACCTAACGAGGTCGTCGAACTCGGTGGTGGGGATGGGAAGGCAGGTCGCAAGCTCGGCGATGCCTGGATTGCCGGGGGCGGCGTAGAGCGTAATTGCTGGGTTGTCTCTCTTGAACGCCCAAGCCAGGGCGTGCTCACGGCCACCGCCCCCGACGATCAACACTTTCACTTATTCGTTTTCCAGGCGTTGTTGAATGCGTCGCGAGCGCGGCTGAAGGCGTCGCCGAACTGTTGGAAGGTCTCGCGCGTTTTCGCGCCGTAGTAGCCGGCGGCGTCGACGTAGTCCTCGGTCAGCGGTTGGCTGCCTTCGTCACCTCGGCGCAGATACTCGCCGGCGACGATCTTGTCGTACTGACCGCTGCGTTGCCACTTGAGCAGCTCGGAAGCACGCACAGTGTTGAACGGATGCGAGCGGAACGCCGTGTTGAGCAACTTTAGAACGGTGTCCCAGGCGCCGCCGCCGGTCTCGTACTCTTCGGCCTGCGTCATGAATTCCTCGAGACTCACCTCGTCGTTGCCCGGTTTACCGCCGGCAAGCCTCATGAACGTCCCCATCGCGACGTTGAGATCCTGTACGCCGAGTAAGCCGGCGCGGTCGCACGACAGCTCGCTCTTGCGGTACCACTCGAAGAGCGCGAGCTCGATCGGCAGAAGCGCCATGCCCGCGAGGAAGGGCAGGTTGCGCACGCCGAAGTTCAGGAGGATGATCGCGATCGTCACGTAGGTGACGTGCCCACTCATGATGTGGCCGAGCTCATGAGCAAGTATGAAACGTTGCTCTTCCTCGTTAAGCGTGTCGATCGTCCCCGAATTCATGATGATGAATGGGTCTTCGAAGCCGACGGCGCCCGCGTTCACGAACGGTGTCTGGGTGACGTAGAGCTGCGGCCGCGTCGGCCAGTCGAGCGTCTCCAGGACCTCGGTGTAGATCTGATTCAAACGCGGCCGCTGCCGCGGACTCACCCGCACGGCGTTCGCCAGAAACAGCTGGCGGATGCCCCGCTCGCCGAAGAAGCCCGCGACCTTGCGCACGACTTCGTCGAAACCCGGGATGGCGCGCAGTGTATTGAGCGCGGCGCGGTCGGCCGGGTGCTCCCAGGCGCGCGAGGAGATTTGTGTGAGGATGACGCGTGGCATACGAGAAAAGGGGCTAGAGGCTAGGCCTAGGGGCTAGAGACATACGACTATGCCCCTACGGGCACACGACAGCCAGAGTTACGCATATCAGTCAGCTGCAACCTGTTCGTGCGAAGTGGCGCCTTTCGCACTGGGCATATCCTCGAACCCGCGCTCGAGATCAGCAAGGAGATCCTCGACCTCCTCTACGCCACAGGACAGGCGCACGAGTCCGTCGGTGATGCCGAGCTTCGTGCGCATCTCTGGCGGAACTGAGGCGTGGGTCATCGAGGCTGGGTGGCTGATCAAGGATTCGACACCACCCAGCGACTCGGCGAGGGAGAAGATCTTCACTCGGCCCAGGACGTGAGCCGCCCGCTCACGTGTGTCGAGGTCGATGCTGATCATGCCGCCGAACCCGGACATCTGTCGCTTCGCGAGCTCGTGCTGCGGATGGCTCGGAAGCCCAGCGTAATAGACGCGCTCCGGATCGAGCTGCTCGACAAGCCATGTGGCGATCCGACGGCCATTTGCGTCGTGCTGTCGCATGCGCAGGTGCAGTGTCTTCGTCCCCCGAAGGGCGAGCCAGGCATCGAAGGGGCCGGGCACAGCGCCGGCCGCATTCAGGATGAACTGGAGCTTCGCGGCGAGCTCATCGTCGGTCACTACGGCTATCCCGCCGATCATGTCACTGTGCCCATTCAAGTACTTGGTCGTCGAGTGATACACGATATCAGCGCCGAACTTGAACGGTTGCTGGAAATACGGCGAAGAGAAGGTGTTGTCGACGATGAACAGAGCCCCAGCTT
>JANWKK010000253.1 GCA_025451425.1 Gemmatimonadaceae bacterium | reverse complement strand
CCGCCTCCTCTGCGGTCTAGCAAAGACCTTCATAACAAACCTAAGCAGGCCGGCGAACAATTCGCCGACCTGCTCAGTCGCAGCGGGCGGCCCCTCAACCGCAACGCTGCCTGTCTCTCCCCTCTGTTCCCCCAATCCTTCGATTACACCAGCTTCAGTGCCGGCCGCGTGAACTGGCGCACTGCGCTTGTACGCAGGCGGGCCGAAGCCGCGGCAAAAATTCTTGCGGACGCCCGAAGCGACGTCGTCGCTTCGGCGAGGCGGTCGCCGCTCGCGCCTAACGCGCGCAGCTGGGCCTCGAGATCGGCGAATGCGTTCGCCGAGCGTTTGGTTCCAAGTGTGAACATTCTGACCTCCTCCCGCGTCATCGCGGCGAGTCGAGTAAAACGAAAAAGGCATCTCGCGTGAGTCGGAAGCGTGCCGCTCAGCGTGGATGCCTTGGAGGTCGAGGCGCGCTTGCGGGTCGATCTCACGATCGGACCGGCCAAGCGCGGCTTGGCTCACCTTCGGCAACCGGACGACCTCGTCGGGCATCTTGCCCTTCGACGCTCCTGGCTTTGCGGCCCCGCCTCGCGACGGGTGTGCTAGTATCGAGTGAGACGGTGTTTCAGTTTGGCCTCGTATAAAGCAACGCTCGGGCCCAACCGTGCGCCGCGGCTAAGTCGCGGGCGAGCACCCACTTCCGACGCGCTGTGCAGGAACCTGACACCCATCAGCCGTTGCAGACCGCCTGACCTCTTGGATGTTGCGAGATTTGCTAGCTTATCGACTTGCTCGCCACTCGCTCGCTGGCGCTCGCGAGATGCTATTTGATGTCGCTCGCGCGCTCGCTCCCACTCCTCTCGCATCACTCGCCACTCGAATGGAACGCGACTTTCTCCAGATCCCCGACTTCTCCCGCGACGAGATCACGAGCCTGTTCGACATCGCCGACAAGATGAAAGCCGGCAAGTACAAGAAGCGGCCGCTCGAAGGAAAGTCGCTCGCGATGATCTTCATGAAATCGTCGACGCGGACGCGCGTGTCGTTCGAGGTTGGCACCTATCAGCTCGGCGGCCACGCGCTCTTCCTCTCTCCGCGCGACGTCCAGCTCGGACGCGGCGAGCCGATCGCGGACACGGCGCGTGTGCTCTCGCGGTACGTCGACGGAATCATGCTTCGCACGTTCGCCCACCAGGATATCGAGGAGCTCTCGAAGTACGCGTCGGTCCCCGTGATCAATGGACTCACCGACCTCGTGCATCCGTGCCAGGTGCTCGCCGACTTACTCACCGTTAGGCAGCAGCTCGGTGATATCGACAAATTGCGCTACGCGTGGATCGGCGACGGTAATAACATGGCGAATTCGTGGATCAACGCCGCATATGTGTTTGGATTCGATCTCACGCTCGCCTGTCCGGAAGGATACGAGCCTGCTGATCACTTGCTCGCGCGCGCGCTCAAGACCGCGAAGGTCCGTGTCGTGCGCGATCCGATGGAAGCGGCCGATGGCGCCGACGTGGTGAATACCGACGTCTGGGCGTCGATGGGTCAGGAGGACGAGCAGCGCGAGCGCGCGCGGGCCTTCGCCAACTATACGGTGAACGCGAAGCTCATGAAGCGCGCGTCGAAGAAGGCGATCTTTCTCCATTGCCTGCCTGCGCACCGCGGTGAGGAAGTGGGCGCCGACGTCATCGACGGCCCGCAAAGTCGCGTGTGGGACGAGGCCGAGAATCGCCTGCACATTCAGAAGGCCATCATGGCGGCTCTGATCGGCGGCGAGTCGTTGTAGGACGCGAGCGCCCAACTGAGTGCCGCAGCGAGTCAGTCGAGGTGTATCGCGAATTGACCAGTGCGTCCCTGGGCGGCAAGCGCCGCGTCGGCCCAGACGCCATGGGCGTACACGATGCCACTGGCCTCGTGGACCATGCCGTATCGTGCCAGCTCGCCAAGCGCCGCGACCAGCTCGCTGCGGCCGACGATTCCAAGATCGATCAGCCCCCGCGTCGTCGCGGAGCCGCCTAACGTGGCGAGCGACCGCAGAATCTGAAGGTGGTCACTCGATATCCGCGCGATCCAATCGGCAACGATAGGCTCCGTCCAGCGCGGCAGTTCGGCCTCGACGCGCGCGCGCGCCACAAGCAGCGCTGGATGTCCACCGACGTCACGAAAGATCTCGTCGACAGTGATCGGACTGTATCCGCACCGCGCAACGTCGACGAGCCTCGCGGCGTCGGTGCGCACCAGGCATTCCATCGGAACGCGATGAAGCAGGCTGCTTTCGGGGAGTGAGTACAACTCCACCTCGCGGAGCGCCCGATAGCAAAGCAGCCAGTGAACGCGGTGATCGATACACCAGCGAAACATGGCGCTCCAGAATCGCCAGATTGCCGTGTCGACGACATGCATGTCGTCCATCAGAACGAGAGTGGTGGTTTCTTCTGCCAGCGCCGCGAGCAACTCGGTGAAGTCATCGAAGAGACGATCGGGAGCCAGAGCGTCTCGCGCATCGTTAGCTATCGACCCGATGCGGCGGAGCCTCGCGAACGCGTCCGGGTCACAGCCCACAGCGCCCGGCTCGTCGAGTAGTCGTTCGATGAGGTCGACCACCAGAGCGAATGGCCGGAGCGCATGCACCGGCCGCGCTGCAATGCGAACGACGCGAACCGATTCGATCGTTCGCACACGCTCGACTTCTCGCAGCACGCGCGTCTTGCCGATACCTGCTGGGCCCCACAGGAGCGTGGAACCGCCGTAGCCCTCGCGCGCGCGACTGATGGCTGACCAGATGCGGCGCATGACCTCTTCACGGCCAATCAGTGGCAGATCATCGATGCTGGCCTCGTGTGCAATACGAGGGTTGCCGATGCGCTGGCGAAGGAGCTTCATCGGCAAGCTCGGCTCACGCAAGGCGAAGCGCGCGGCATAGTCGTCGAGCGTGCGAAGAGCTGCCGCGCTGCCCGACGTAAGCACCTGCGCCTCGGCCAAACTCAGCCAGGCATCCTCGCTGCTTTCTTCCAACTCCAGCGTTAGGCGCGCGAGCTTCTCCACGAGCGGCCAGTCGCCGCCGGATCGTGCTATGTGGAGCGAAGTCCGCAGCCAGCGTGTCAGCGTCGCAATGATGACATCGCGCTCGTCGTCCAGACGATCGGCGAGCGCAGCCGGCGACGTTACGTCGAGGTTCGGCAGCACGGGCCCGACCAGACAGACCCGTGTGCGAATATCGTCCAGCGATCGCGGCGGTCGCGCGAAGGCAGCAATGTCGAGCGTGAGGTCGCCGAGCGCGATCGTCGTCCCCGCACACACTATCGGAACTCCACGTCGTCGCAGGCGATGGAGCAGGGAACGAAGGCGGTGATTTCGATCGGTCTCGCGCGAGTCTGGCCAGAGCAGCGAAGCCAGCTCGCGGCGAGAACAAGCTGCAGGGCTGCGCGTCGCGAGCAGGAGGAGAAGAACGAATGTGGTCCGCTGTTCGGGACCGATTCGCTCGTCGCCGATCGTGATCTCGCTCGCTCCGAGTGTGCGAATTCGTAGCATGGGCTGCGGTGAGGTGACGCAACACGCCAGATGAGGTGTCGGGCGCGTGACGGTATTCGATAGCGTCGGGCGCATGACGAGATGCCATCGGAGAGGCGAATAACGGTGCGGAACGTTGCAGCAGTGCTCTCGGCGCTCGTGCCGCTGATCGCCGGCGCTTTCGTTGCCCAAGCGCAGGACTCGCCATGCACAGGCGAGCGATGGTTGCCGCCGCGCGAAGTGCGGACGCGCGACGGTTACACGGTATTCATGGAACGGCCGTCGATTGCTCCTTTGCGCGGCGAGGTGTTCCTCCCCGCGTGGCCCACGAGCACCTACGACTCGCTAGGCACCCTCGTCTGGCCCCTCGCACCTGGTGGAAGGCCTTCGAGCGTGGAGCATGTCCCGCTCGGCGCACTTGTAGAACGACACGGCGTCGCTCAGCTGGTACCGTGGCCGAAAGACATTCTCTCCGGCCCTTGGCTTCCCGTTGGAGCGGCCGATGACAGCGGCATCGGGCACGTCATCTGGGGAAGTCGAGACAACATGCAGATGTCCTCGAGCTTCATGGTACGCAGCTTGTGGTATGGCCGATTCGACGGGCGGCAATGGAGCGCGCCGACGCGAGTGCTGTCGACCGAAGGAACGGTGATGTGGAACTCGGCCATGGTTTCGCCGCTCGTCGCCCACGGCCGGTCACTGCACCTCGTGGTCGCGATACAGGGTGAAGGATTGCGCTACGTGCGCCTGGATAGCGGCGTGTGGACAGAGCGCCACGTGAACATTCCGAGCGCGTACATGGGCTATCCGCACATCACGGTATTGAGCTCGGGACGCCTGCTGCTCATGGTCCAGGGCGATCTTGCTCATCCTCCTGCGCCGGCGATTGCCGGCGTGTACCTAACGAGGAGCGATGATCGCGGCGAAAGCTGGTCCGCGCCGATTGCGATCTCGAGAGTCAATGAGGCTCCGGCCTTCGACGCACGTCTCGTCGCCGATGAGCGGGGTGTTCTCTATGCGTTCTGGTATCAGCAGACCGACCGGCAGGGTCATCCCGCCACGGGCGTCACGTTAGGTGGCAGCCCCGGCCGCATCTACGCAACTCAATCGTTCGACGGTGGCGTAACGTGGCAGCGGGCGACACCGACCGCACTCATCGAGAACGCTAACGAATTGCAAACTCTGTTGCGACGAGACCACTCTGTTCTCACCGTAGTCGCCGACGGGATTGGTGAGCGCATGCTCATCAGCTCGTGGTCGAACGGCTGGAGTCCATTCACGATCATCGACGCGAGGCCTCACCCTTTCAATCCTTCCCTCGGAACTGACGATGCGCAGCGTCCGTTCCTCACCTGGGGCATTCGGCGCACGCACGACTGGCTCGGCACAATGATGACGACGCTCGTCGCCTGTAGCTGACCCGCAACGCCGCATTCCCCACTCATCTCGTCCTTGCTGGTGCGTCCGGGGCGCCCGCAAACGAGGCAACACCTAACGACGCGCGATCAGCGCGAAACAGGAGGTACATCCGATGTACGAACGATCATCGACGGCGTTCCGGGCCGCCATTCTGCTCACAATCTTTGCCGCGGGATGCAATGACTCGCCGCTGGCACCGCGACACGACCCGTCGCAACCAGAAGTAACGACACCCAGGCAAGCTGGCGTACGGGTGTTCGCCGGGAGGCTCGCTGACTCGGTGGTTCATGCATTCGATGCGGTCTGGGCTCGCGGAAGTCATCCCGACTATCGAGAGGCAAGGCATGCCTGGCGCAAAGCGAATGGAATCTCGGACAGCGTCGGCGATCCGGGATTCACGCCTGCAGCGGTTAGGCCTAACGCCTTGCTCACCGACAACGAGGGAAGCTTGCGGCCTCCGCCGCAGATTTTCTCGCATCGAGAGGCCCTGCATTTCGGCCAAGTGGATCAGTCCGTCAACGTACCTGATGGCGTCGAAGCCGAGGTCACCTTCATCGGAGATCAAGCGGACATCTCGGCGTCAAGAATCACCATAACGAAAAAGGACGGCTCGACCTTTCCGTACAGCGGCGAGATTGCGCAGGGTCCCGGGCAGATCATCAGCTGTGCCGATGTCCTCCTCGGCAGCTGCGACAATCGACGGCGACTCAATGGCGTGATGATTATCAATAACGCGCCGACGTGCGACGCGTCTGGGAGCGGAACCGTTAGTTACTACGTCTCGAATCTGAGTTCGCCATTCAGTGGCACCGTCGGAATTGTTTCCAGCGGGAGCAGCGGAAGCAATTCAACAAGCATCGCTGCGGCAGGAGTGGTCTCGAGTTCGGCCTCGCCGTGTCCAGCGGGTGGTCAACAAAGCGGTGATTCCACGAGCGCCGCCTCGCCCACGGGGCCCGTTGGCGTTCCGTCAGGCCCGCCACCGCCTCCAACGGGTCCGAACGCTCCCTACTATCCGCCATCTGGCGGTGGGACGACGAGCACCTACTTCCACTGCGAGCAGGGCGATTTCTACGTAAACGGATCACTCTTCGAGACGACGATTGTCTGCTACCCATCGTAGCGCCCCCAATAACTGGAGAACCGGCATGTCCTTGAACAGAACTCATTGGTCGGCGCTGATCTGGTTGCTGCTCACCAGCATGGCAGCCGCGCCGCCGATCCGCGCGCAAGCGAAGCAGATGACACTCGCCCTCGTGAAGGCGCTTCCCGATTCTTCCGCGACCGCAACGATCGTTCGGGAACCCGGCACCAACGGCCGGACAGTGATTTTGCTGCGCGAAGAGAACGCCGATGCCATCACCCTCGCCACTGCGTTTACTTCACTGAACAGATCACTCAAAACTGACGGCGAAGAGCTGAAGAACCAGGTGGTGATTACGCTCCATGGCCTTCGTTCACTCTCGTCCTTGAATCCCGACGAGCACCGCCTGGCAGACGACTACGTTTCGCGTTTACAAAAGATGACGCGGCAGGAGTTGCCTGGATTCGGTCCAGCGAGGATCCTCGTTGTCACTCTCGATGCGTTGCGGCAGATCATTGGTGGCACCGGGCCTTAACTTTGGATACGAGAGTGGCCGCTGAAACCGCTGACACGGCGCTGACACCCCTGACGGACTCCAAGTGCAGTGATAGGTCCGCACGCCAGGAATATTTTGAAATTGTGAGTGCGCCGGGATG
>JANWKK010000252.1 GCA_025451425.1 Gemmatimonadaceae bacterium | reverse complement strand
GTCGACGTCGAACTCCGCGACGAGATGGAAGCCATGCACTTTGTCGGGTGCGGGAAGCGGAGGAAGGAAAAACTCGATAGGCTGTGGCGGATAGTTGACCTGATTTCCGCCCCCAGTTCCCGGCCCCACGCCAGCGCCGCGTCCGGTGCCGATACCGGATCCAACGCCTCCGCCACTGCCGGGACCGCTGCCGCTCGTTCCGTCATGCCCGCTCCCTCCTCCCACGCCTGGCGTTGCCGCCACTTCCGGCACCTTCGTGGGCATTGGAAGGTCGAGCTTTGTCTCGACGGGCGGCGTCGGCGTCGGCTCGATCTTCACCGGCTCCGGCGGCGGCACTGGCGTCGGCGGCGGCACGACTGGCACAGTCACCGTTTGCGGAGCAGGGTTCGCTGGCGGCGGTGCAACCTGCACGAACCGCAAGCGCTCGCTCTGATCTGCAATGCCGCCAGTGCCGCCATGTCCACCGCCGCCACCCCCTGCCGGACCAGGACCTCCTGCTCCCTGTTCCTGCTCGATGATCGCGTGGTGTATAGCGAAGGGCGTGACGAGCAGCATAACGATCGCCACGTGCAGCAACAGCGACAGCAGTGCGCTCGCTCGACGATCCTCTCTCGCACGCGGCAGCGCCAGCGCCGGAAGCTCTCGGCGCCGCACGAACGACGAGCTCGGTGACGTCGTCGCCTGCACGGAAGATGGACGTGGCAATGCGCTCATATGAAACGGAACTGACAGGGTATGCACCTCCCAACCACGAAATTATACGGCGGGCGCCCCTTAAAGGTTCGCCCGCCGTCTCGATATCGCTACTTGTCCTTCGAGCCTACTTCCCTGCTGGCTTCGCCTCGCCTGGAATATCCTTGGGCGGAACGCCGATGACCTTCACTCCAGCACCGCGCGCGATGTCCATCGCTTCGATGACGTCGGCGTACTTCACCTTGGGATCACCTTTGACGAAGATGATCTTCTCGGGACGAGGATCGTAGATCTCCTTCAGTCGCGTCGCGAGCCGAGCGTGATCGAGTTTTTCGCCGTTGATCGCGTACTGACCGCCAGGCAACACCTCGAGCACGATCTGATCGGACTTCGAATTCACCGGCTGCACGCTCGGCGTCGGATCCGGAAGCTGAATGTCGATAGACTTCCGCATCGATGGCAGAGCCGCCATGAAGATGATCAAGAGCACGAGCAACACGTCGATCATCGGCGTGACGTTGATCTCGTTGCTCAGGCCAGTGCCCGATCCACCTGATGACATGGCCATTACGGCTTCCCTCCCGCCTTACCTATAGGCGCGACTGCTTTCGTATCACCAGCAACCGTAGAAATCGTTCCGGGCTTCTGCTCTGAGATCATTCCTGTAACGCGCACGCCGTTCTTCGCTGCGAGATCGAGCGCATCGAGCACCTTGGAGTAATCGAGTCCTTTGTCGGCCTTGAGATAAAGAATCTTGTCCTCGGTACGAGCGTCGTAGATCCGCTTGAGCATCGGAGCCACGTCCTCCGTGCGAATCGGTTTCTTGTTCAGGTAGTACTTGCCATCGCGATCGATGCCGAGCACCTGATCGAGATTCGCGTCTTCGGGGTGATCCTTCAGATTCACCGCCTGCGGCGGCGTCGCCGTGAACCCGGCCATCAGCGCCGGCGTCACAACCATGAAGATGATCAGCAACACGAGCATGACGTCGATCATCGGCGTCACGTTCGGCGACGACTGCACGCCACTGCCGCTACTGGCCGCCATTGCCATCGGAAGTCCTCCTCAGGAATGTCGGTGGTCTACTGAGCGATCGGGCCGCCGGCGCCGCCGGAAGCGTTGAACTCACGCGTGAAGCGGCTCCGGCCGAACTCGCCCGAGACGCCCTTGATGAGGTAATCGATCATCTCCTTGGAGACGTAAGTCATCTCGGCCGTGAGATTGTCGATCTTCGTCGTGAAATAGTTGTACGCCCAGACCGCGGGGATGGCGACGAGCAGACCGAACGCGGTCGTGATCAGCGCTTCAGCGATACCACCGCCGATCGCGGCGAGCCCGCCCGATCCGGTCGCGGCCATAGCCGTGAAGGCGTTGACGATACCCATCGTCGTTCCGAGAAGACCGACGAACGGCGCCGTCGCACCTACCGTTGCGAGCACCGCGAGGCCGCGCTTGAGGTTCGTGATCTCGAGGAGCATGTTGCGCTCGACCGCGCGCTCCGCCGAGTTGATATCGCCGACCGTGACCGAGCCATCCTGAATGAGCGGCTTCACTTCCTGAAGCGCGCCACCAAGCACGAGCGCGACGTGCGACCGCTTGTAGCTCTCGGCGAGACGGATCGCCTCAGTGAGGTTGTCTTCCTCGAGGAACTGCGAGAACTCTGGCGCGAACTTGATAGTCTCCTTCTGGGCCTTCCGAAGGCTCCACCACTTCTGGACCATGATGGTCAGCGAGTAGATGGACATGATAGCCATGACGAACACGATGCCCTTGGCAAAGTTGCCCATCTGATGCCAAAGGTCGAGAAGCGAGAGATCCATGGTGTGCTCCGAAAGATGATTACTTGTTGAGACTGAACACGAAGGGCATCTGGACGAGCTGTTTTACTTTCCGACCGCCCACTTCCGCCGGGTAGAAGTGCATGTTGGCGAGCGCCTGCTTCACGGAGTTCGTGAAGAGATCGTGGCTGGACTTGAGCACCTTGTAGGTGTTCATCTCGGCGCGACCCGTCGTGTCGACGACGAATTGCGCGAGTACTTCGCCCTCGACGTTTGCCGAGCGAAGCATGTCCGGATAGCGCGGCGGGGACTGCCCCGGCATTGCAGCTACCTGCTTCTCGACCTGGAACTCGAAGTACGGCTGATCGCTCACAGGCTGTGGCGTGCCGCCGACGACGCCCTTGGCGATACCACCCGCCTGACCCTTACCCGAGAAGTCTTCTTCGTTCGTGACCTTCTTCGAGAGGTCGATGTCGGGCAAGACATCGGGGATCTTGATCGGTGCGGTGAGCACCTGGAAGCCCTTCGGCGGCGGCGCCTTCATGACGACGTCCGGAGGCGGCGGCTTGGGCTGTTCTTTGGGAGGCGGCGGCTCGTCCTTCTTTTTCATGTCCACGAACTCGACCTTTTCCGCCTTCGGCTTCTCGATTGCGTCCTTCGCCTGAAGCGTTCCGTAGATCGCGGCCGTGATGATGACAGCATGCAGAACAGCACTCAACACGATGCCGCCTGCTCGCCTCTGCTTCTTTGCCCTGGATTCGATGAGGTTGTCGAACATGATCCTTTGCGACCTAGTTCGGGTGCATGTGACCGAGCGAACTATTCGTCGTCAAAGGTATTTTCGCGTGTTAACAGCGGAATGACCGCTTCATTAAGAATCGGTGAAGTCGCTGTTAGAATCACCTTTACCGCCGGCATCACGTGAGGCGGTAAACGCAGCCGGCTCTGCATCGTCGATGCCATCGTCTGCCGCAACTGGCGCGATCGGAAGAACGACAGAGAACATGCTGCCACGTCCCAGGCGCGATTGCACCGTGAGCACGCCGCCGTGCGCCTGCACGATCCACTGCGCGATCGACAGGCCGAGACCGAATCCACCGCGATCGAGCGCCCACGACGTGTCGGCGCTGGCGATGCGACGAGAGCGAACGCGATCGGCGCGCCAGAATCGTTCGAAGACGTGGGGCAAATCCGATACGGAAATGCCGATGCCGGTGTCGCGCACATTGAGCGCGACCTCGTCGTGCGGGCGACGCGTAAGCGATAGCTCGACGTGGCCGCCGCGCGGTGTGTATTTGATCGCGTTCGTGACGAGGTTGAGAAACAGTTGACGAAGCCGATCCGGATCGCCAAGGACCGTCGTGTCCTCGCAGACCGGCAGCTCGATTGTTAGGCCCGCTTCCTCCCCGAGAATCACCGCTGTCTCGAACACATCCCGCACAAGGGGCTCGAGCCGCACCGGCTCCCGGTGCAGGTCGTAGCGTCCCTCGTCGGCGCGCGCCAGGGTGAGCAAACTCTCAACCAGGTCCGCCATCCGCGCCGTCTCCTGGAGCGCCTCCTCGAGGGCGACCATGCGATCGGCCGGCGACGTGACGGGATGCATCGCGCGCTCGACGTCGGCGCGGAGCACGGTGAGCGGTGTCTTGAGCTCGTGGCTCGCGTCGGCGGTGAAGCGCCGGAGCGCGGTGAACGAGCTCTCGAGACGAGCGATCATGGCGTTCAACGTCGCCGACAATCGCGCGAGCTCGTCGCCACTCGTCGCGACGGGAAGCCGCCGGTGCAAGCTTCGGCCGTCGGTGATCGCCTCGACTTCGTTGATCAACTCATCGACGGGACGGAATGCGCGGCCGGCGACGAAGTACGCTCCACCTAACGACACGAGCAGGATCACCGGCGCGAGCGCGAGCAGCGTGCCGAGCAACAGATGTGGAGCAACGTTCGCGAGATCGGTCGGCAATCCGCCGACGACTCGGGAGATGTTCGTCCCGACGCTCGGGTCGCGCCGCGCGACGAGCATCAATCCGCCCTTGATGAGCGAGTCGCCGGTCAGCGGCAAGCGCGCCGCATCGCCGCCCGGATGCAACTGGAACGCAACCGTGAAGAGCTCCTGCTGGTCCTCGGCGGCGAGCAACCGGACGGCATTCGACGAATAGAGCAGTCGCCCGAGGCTGTCGAGCACGACGAAGTAACCGGCGTGCCGGTCGAGTGCCTTCCCCATCTCCTGGCTCGCGCGAATGACCGGCGGCCCGGATGGCGGCTTCTCGATGTAGGTCAGGTCTCTTCCCGCCAGCTGCGCGTTGCGAATCGTCGCGAGCACGTCGTCGGCAAGGATCACGGCTTGTTGGAGCAAGTCCTGATCTGCTTCCGCGCCGCGCGCGACGAACAACGCCACGGCGAACGCGACGAGCATCGCCGTGAGCACGACGAGATAGCTGATCGTTAGGCGCGTGCGGGTCGAAGCCATCTGCGAGATACCGCCCTCAACTGTCCTTGATCATGTAGCCGACGCCGCGTACGGTCGTGATCATTTTGTGCCCGTGCTCGGCGTCGATCTTCTTGCGAAGATGGTTGATCACGACGTCGACGATGTTCGTGCCGGGGTCGAAGTGATACCCCCAAGCGTACTCCGTGATCAGCGTGCGGCTCATGACGCGGCTGCTGTGGCGCATGAGGTATTCGAGCACCGTGTATTCCTTCGGCGTCAACTCGATCAGCTCACCGCCGCGCCGCACCTCCCGTGTGCTCTGATCGAGCTCGAGATCGCCCACGTTGAGCTTGTGCGGCGCGATCGCGTGTGGGCGCCGTGACAGGGCCTCCACGCGCGCCAAAAGCTCCTCGAACGCGAACGGCTTCGTCACGTAATCATCGGCGCCGGCGCGCAACGTCGCGACCTTCGCATCGACGGCGTCCTGTGCCGTCAACACCAGCACCGGCTTCTCGAAGCCTTTCGCGCGAAGACTGTTCAGCACCTCGAGGCCAGCCTTCTTCGGAAGCCGCATGTCGAGGATGACGAGATCGTATGCCTCAGAGCTCGCGCGGCGCTCGCCTTCGTCCCCGTCAACGACAAGATCGACGGCGTAGCGCTGCTCCTCGAGCCCGCGCTTGACGTACTGACCAACCGTTGGATCGTCTTCGATGACCAGAATGCGCATGTGCGAGTGGCGAGTGGCGAGTGATCAGTGGCGAGTAAGATGACTCGCTGAGGCGAAGCTTACCGCGCAACGTTCAACGGTGCTACTCGCCACACTTCGCCACCTCGCCACTCGCCACTAGTGCCGCTTTGGTCTTCGGAACTCGTACTCGCGGATCTTCCGGTACAACGTCTTCGATGAAATGCCGAGCACCTCGGCGGCCTTGCCCTGGTGCCACTTCGTTTGCAGCAGCACTGACTCGATGTGCCGCCGTTCGAGCTCCTCGAGCGTGAGCTGTCCGCCAACCATCGAGGCGGGCGACCCGGGCGCGGCGGCCAAATTCAGTGGAAGATCCTGAGAGCGTATCACTCGTCCCCGCGCCAACAGTACGGCGCGCTCGATGACATTGCGAAGCTCACGGATGTTGCCCGGCCACTGGTACTCCTGTAAAAGCGCGAGCGCGTCCGGCGCGAGCGCCGACGAGTCCGTCGCGCCGAAGCGCGAGAGGAAATATTCGGCGAGGAGAGGAATGTCCACTGCACGTTGTCGCAGCGGCGGCAGCGTGATCGTGATCGTGTTGACGCGGTAGAGCAGGTCATCGCGGAACTGACCGTCGCGCACAGCTGATTCGAGATCGCGATTTGTCGAAGAAACCAGTCGCACGTTCACTTCGACCTTCTGCGTGCCGCCAACACGAAAGAAGCTTCCCTGCTCCAGAGCGCGGAGAAGCTTCGCTTGCATCTTGCTCGTGAGCGCGCTGATCTCGTCGAAAAAGAGCGTGCCGTTGGCGGCGACCTCGAGGAGTCCGGACTTCCGGGTTGCCGCACCGCTGAACGCGCCGCGCTCGTGACCGAACAGCTCCGACTCGACCATGTTCTCGGCGAGCGTCGCGCAATTGAGATCGACCAGCGAGCCGACGCGGCGCGAGAGACGATGAATCGCACGCGCGACGAGCTCTTTGCCGGTGCCTGATTCGCCGACGATGAGCACAGGCGTATCGCTCGGCGCGGCCCGCTCGACCATCGACAAGACGGCGCGCATCGGAGCGTATTGCGTGATGATCTCCGGCGCGGCGTCGACACGAGACAGCCTCGCGTGGAGATACTGATTCTCCTTGGCGAGCTGTCGCTTCTCCCAAGCGCGCCTGACGAGCACATCGATCTCGGCCATGCGATACGGCTTCGACATGTAGTCGTAGGCGCCGAGCTTCATGGCGGTGATCGCGGTCTCGATCGTGCCGTTGCCGGTGATGATGATCATCTCCGGCGCATCAGGCTCTTCACGAACCTGACGCAGTACCTCGAGGCCATCCATCTCCGGCATGACGATGTCGAGCAGCGCCACGTCGAACGCTTCGGCGCGGAGCGCCTCGAGGGCAGCGCGTCCGTCGGAGACGGTGGTCACTTGATGGCCGCGACCAGCGAGGAAGCTCGTTAGGATCTGCCCGAGATGCTCCTCATCTTCGGCAATGAGAACGCGAATGCGTCCCTGCTCTACTATTGCCGGCTTCGGCACAGGGGTTTGAGAAGCCATGGGTCTAGTCGGAGTCGCGAGAGTCATACGGCGGCGCGAAGTGGTTGAGTGGCCGCCGGAAGCACGATGCGAAACACGCTTCCTCTTCCGACGACGCTCTCGACCTCGATGCGTCCGGAGTTTTCAGCGACCAGTGAATAGCAGATGGATAGTCCGAGACCGGTGCCCCGGCCCGGCGGCTTCGTCGTGTAAAACGGCTCGAAAATCTTCGACATCTCGGTGCTGCGAATGCCCTCGCCCTGATCGACTACTTCAGCGATCACTGAATTCCGTTTGGCGTCGGCGCGGGTACGAAGCACGATCGTGCCGCGCTCATGCATGGCATCCATGGCGTTGATCAACAGCGCCATGACAACCTGGACCAGTTGCTCCTCGCTCGCCGAGACGAATGGAAGCGAGTTTTGCGTCTCCAGCTTGACCGTGAGCTTTTTGAAACGCGAGTGATGCTTGAGCAGAAAAAGGGTCTTCTCCAAGACGCCGTTGATGTCGAGCAGTGCGCGCTCCGACTTCTTGGGGCGGCTGAAATCGAGCACACCCTCGACGATCCCCTTGCAGCGCTGTACCTCATGCTCGATGAGGTGCAGCGATTCGGGGAGCGACGTCGCGAGGCGGGCGGACGTCATTCCCTCCTCGGTTACCTGCAGCGCGAGCGCCTCGGCACATGCGCCAATCGTCGCGAGTGGATTGTTGATCTCGTGCATGACTCCCGCCGCGAGGGTGCCAATGGCCGCGAGCTTTTCTGCCTGGGCGAATCTCTCCTGCGCCTCGCGCCACTCGGTGATGTCTTCGCCAATCGTGATGACGTGCGATACATCGGTATCGTCGAGGCGCATCGGAATCTTGGTGATCCGGTACGTCCGCTTCTCACCAGAAGCACTCGACTCGATCTGAAATTGCTGCATTCGGCCGGTCTTGAAGACGTCCTCGAACTCGCCACGAAGCACGTCTGCCGGCTGGCGATGCAGGATCTCGAAGATCGTGCGGCCGATCGCTTCCTCACGCGAGACGCCCTGCATGCCCGTTTCGCGCTTTCGATTCCACGCCTGAATGCGGTACTCGCGGTCGATCACGTACAAGCCGACCGGAAGAGAATCGATGATCTTCGCCGTGAAACGGCGTTGCTCCTCGATCTCCATCGTGCGCTCCACAACCTCGCTCTCGAGACGACGCGCGTACTCCGCGGCGCGCAGTTGAGTCGCCAGCATGTCGGCGACGATATAGAAGAAGACGCGCTCGTCGGAGGTCAGTGGCTCGGCGCGTCGGAGGATCAGAGCGCCTAAAACGCGATGCCCCGTGAGGAGACGCACCGCGGCGAACCCGCGATTGGAGTCGGCGCCGTCCGTGAGAAATCCCGCGACGGCATCCATTTCGACCAACTCTGCTCCCACGCCCCAAGCGCGGCGCAGGCGAAGCCTTGGACCGTTGGAACGGTCCTCCTGCGAGCCGAGCCATACCGCCACCTCGTCGCCGTTGAGCAATGCGTTCACCGACCCCAGCACAGTGGGGGCAACGGCAGCGATTGACTCACCGGTAGCGAGCGTCGTCGCGATCTCGGCAATTGTTGCAAGCCCCGGCGCGGTGGACGTCGGGGCAGAGACGCGCCGCGCGGGCTGCGGTCGAGACTGAGACGAGGTGGGCAGAATCGGGGGGGCTTGAGGCGGACAGAACCGTTGGCCTTCTTGGTCAAGATGACCGAACGCCCCCCGAGGTAACGAACTGCTAGATCATGCGTTCAACTTCCGCGAGTATCTCCTGATTCGTGCGTTTATTACTCGGGTTTGCCTCGATGTGAGCCCAGCGCACAACGCCGTCGCGGTCGATGAGGAAATAGGCGCGATTCGAGAAGAAGCGATCTTCGTTGAGAACGCCATAACGAAGCGTGGCCTCGCGCTTGAAGTCGCTCAGAAGATCGACCTTCATGTTGTATTTCTGCTTGTACTCCTTGAGCGCGTAGGTCGAGTCGACGCTGATCGGTAGCACCACAAGACCCCGCGATTCGAACTCGCTCCAATCGTCACGCATCTCGCATAGCTCAGCCGTGCACGTCGGCGAGAACGCCAGCGGGAAGAACGCGATGAGAACGGGCTTGCCTCGAAATTGCGAGAGCGTCACGCGCTCTCCAGATGTCGAAGGCAGTGTGAAGTCCGGTGCCGTCGAGCCGACTGATGGCGGCGCGTGCTGAGTCAGTGTGGAGATCGCTGTCATATGGGCTCTCGAGTTGTGTCCTGCTATCATGGGCGCAATCACAAAGCTAACTCGCTCGAAACGCGGTTAGAGAATCGTCGACAATAAAGGGAAATCGGCCCCGCGAGCACGACACGTGCTAGCTCAGTTGCCGGTTGTCATGCGCGCTACCGTCACTCCCACCCTGAGATGCGCAGGCGAGCGTGAGAGAGGAGAATCTTGGCGGCGAGGACAGCCTCTCGCAGGTAACGCCAGACATGGTCGATGAGTGGCTGCGCCACGCGCAGCTCCGCGCAGCCAACCTATACTATCTGGCCGGGGACCCGAGCCCGGCGCATCGAGAGCGCGTTCTGGCGGAGATGACGAAGGCGCTTCGTGAGGCGCTCGAGGAGGTTCGCGTCGTCGCGGAGCAACTGCGTCGTGACGTCGAGATTCACCAAGGGAGGCCACGCCGAACGTCAGCCTCGCGCGAGCAACCGATCTCGCCGCCGCGACCTCTCGAACGCGAGTAAACGGACCGGCCGTCAGCCGTTTACCACTTTCAGGCAGTGCTTCTCGCGCGCGACAGACGTATCGGTCATCGCTGGGCCTAACGAGAGACATGGTGACGGGGGACGGCCCTTTTCGCCGCCGAAGACTGTGCGTCAGCGCACGCGGCTGGATGGTGACGCGGGATATCTTTCATCCACCTACCTTGCCTGACGGAATCCTCACGAGGGTTCGAGCCCAGAGGTGCAGCCGTCAGGCCCTTGTCTCATCCAACAGCCGACGCAGGTTGCTGGCCGATGTCCCATTCCGAGCTGGAGCACTTTCCCTTCGACGAACGCGATGACACTGAAGGCACTTCTCGGCCTTCCGGGGCTTCGCGCGCGCCGATGCCTAACGAAAGTGCACCTCCGTTGTCCCGCGACGCCAAGATCTTTCGCGACGACGCCGGCGTCACCTGGTGGGCACACGAGGTGAACGGGGAGTATCTCGGCACAGTGGGTGCGACGTGCTTGCTGGTCGTGTCGGCGAACGAGCTCCGACGCGTCTGGAAGTACCCAGCGGAGTGGCGCGCGCTCTCTCCAGCAGAGCTGCTTCGGCTGCCGCAGCAGGCACCGCGTACGGGAACGGGCAGGTAAGGCAAGCCCTCCAGCCGAGCGAAATCAACTTCGAGCGTCAACGGCCAGGCCTAACAGGCGTTGATCGCTCGGTTCCTCAGGCGCGGAACCTTACGATGCTGCCGAGGGATTTGGCGTGGATCAGGCTAGATGAAATCGCGCGGAGACCTGGCGTTAGGTTTGCACGCAGGCCATTTTCTCCGCCATCCACCCGCCCGGAGACAGTTATGCGCAGGCTCGTCGGTTCGGCACTACTCGTGATGCTCGCCGCCTGCGGTGGCGACTCTACAGGTCCTAACGCGGATGTCACCGGCAACTATACGCTCCAAACCGTGAACGGAGGCAACGTCCCGGCGGTGGTTTATCAGGACACTCAGGAGAAGGACGAGCTCACGTCCGGCAACATCACCCTCAACGCAGATAAGACGTGGACCGGCCTGCTCTCGGCGCGGGTGACCGACCTCACGTCAGGCGCCGCCAACACGTTCAGCGCTCCTGCGAGCGGCACGTACACCAACACGAGCGGAACGCTCACGCTCACCGATGCGACAGACGGCTCGCAGCTTACGGGCAGCGTCGGTGGCGGTACCCTCACGATCAGCGGTGACATCCTCGTCGGGGCTCTAACGCTTGTGTTCAAGCGATAGGCAGACGGCTCCGTCCCTGCCGTGCCACCGGCTAGCAGGCTGGCACGAGGAACGCTCTCGGCGCGGTGGTGTTCACAGCCGGCGGAGCGATGATGAGCATTGTGCCTTGCCCTGCGGTGAAGGTCTGCGTTCCGAAATCGAGCAGAACTGTTGTACTGCCGGTCTGGGACGACCCACCAACAGCTCGCAGAGCGC
>JANWKK010000251.1 GCA_025451425.1 Gemmatimonadaceae bacterium | reverse complement strand
TCTACCGTCCGGCGCGGTACCCTGCGGCGTAGAGAATGAGCAGCGCTGTCTTTGCGTCGCGGATCTCGCCCGCCTGGATCAACTCCAACGCATGCGACAGCGTCATCGTTTCGAGCGTCATGAATTCGTCAGGTTCACGGCTGCTTTCGCCCTGCGTCAGTCCCGTCGCCATGAAGCCGTGAATTCGCTCGTCGATGAAGCCAGGGGTCGTGTAAAACGTGTAAAGCGGCTCGATAGTCGTCGCGGTGCACCCGGTCTCTTCCAAAAGCTCGCGGCGGGCGCAATCGGCCGGCGATTCTTTCGGATCGAGCCGCCCGGCGGGAACCTCGTAGAGAAAGTCCTCTGCCGCGTAGCGGTATTGCTTGATGAGGAGGATCTGTGGGTCCTCCCCGGTTGGATCGCTAAGAAAGGGTATTACGGCGCTCGCGCCGGGATGCCGGATGATCTCGAGCTCTCCCGTCGAGCCGTCGGGGAACCGGACCTGATCGATGTCCAGGTTGAGGACGCGCCCAGCATAAACACGGCGCGAGCCGAGCTTGGCGTCTCCCATCGGCTAGGTGGGACGACCCTCGACGTCGTAGACCTTTAGCGGACCGAAATCCATCGCCTCAATGTGACCGCGAACGGCCGCGGCATTGCCAACCACAACCATTTGTAACGCCTCCGGGTGCAGATGGCGCTCGGCGGCAGTGAGGACATCTCCCGTCGTGACCGCGCGAACGCGCTCGCGATAGTCGTCGTACCAGTCGTCAGGCAGGTCGTAGACGACCAGAGTCGTCAATGCCCCTGCGATCGCCGATGTGGTCTCGAAACGAATCGGGAAGACGCCGTCGAGATAGCTGGTTGCGAGCGAGAGCTCGTCGGGCGAGATGGGTGCCGCGCGAACGCGATCGATCTCCTTCAAGACTTCCTCTGCCGCCGAATGCGTGACCTCGCTCGCAACAGCCGTCGCGACGACCCACGGTCCCCGCTGACGCCGCCAATCGAAGTACGAGCTTGCGCCATAGGTGTAGCCGTGTGCCTCACGGAGATTGAGGTTGATGCGCGACGAGAAGAGGCCGCCGAGCACGGCATTCATGATCATCGCCGGGAAGTAATCGGGATGTCGTCGCGGGAGCCCGACGTGACCGATGCGCAGCTCGGATTGCGGCGCGTCGGACTTGCTGACGATGTGAACGGCGTGTGATCGCCGCGCTGCCTCGTCCGAGACAGTGGCCGCAACGACGACGCTTCCACGCCAGTCTCCCAGTACCTCGCCGGCGAGCTTTTCAATTTCGCGCGGCTGCACATCCCCCGCGATGACCATCGTCATCCCGTTAGGCGAATAGCGCTTGCCATAGAAAGCAACAACCGCGTCGCGCGTCAGCGATCGCACGCTGGCTTCGTCGCCGCCGTCGGCGCGTGCGTAACGCGACGAGCTCTCGTACAGAAAGCGCGAGAACATCTCGTCTGCCAAGCCGCGCGGCTCAGCGCGCAGCTGCAGGAGCTCGGCGAGGCGCTCGTTTTTGAGCCGCTCGACTTCGCGTTCGTTGAAGGCGGGAGCGCGCAACACTTCCCCGAGGAGCGCGAATGACTCGCGGAGCCGCTCCGTCAACGTCGTGACCGTGACCGCGGCGACATCCCAATCAGCGTGCGCCTCAATCGACGCACCGAGGCGTTCGAAGCGGTCCGTGATCGCCGTGCCGTCGCTCGAGGTCGAACCCTCCAGCAGCAACTTCGCCGTGAGTTGAGCGAGGCCGTAGCGACCGGGAGAATCACACACCGCGCCGGCCTCGACGAGCGTCGTGATCGTTACGATCGGAAGCTTCGAGATCGGCGCGATCACGAGCCTCAACCCGTTAGGCAGGCTCGCTCGCTCGAAACGCGGAAACGAATACGGACGCGGCGCGCTCGAGGCAGGCCGCGGAATTCGCTCGGTGACTACGGACGTACCGCTCATGGCGCCACCGATCCGACGCCGGCCGCGAGTTCGTCCGATTTCGCGAGCTCCTCGGTTGCTTCTTGCCTCGGTACGAAGAGAAGGCTGGCGCGATTGTCTTCGCCGAGTCGATCGCGGACGATGTCATTCACATCGGCGGCGGTTACGGCTTCGTACTGCTGGACCTGCACGTTCACGAGCTCGGGATTCTTGAAATACGTCGCATACAGCGACAACCGGTCTGCACGATCACCCGCTGATTGCATCGCGGCAATGAACTCGGTTTGCACGAGCGCGATCGCGCGCGCCACTTCTTCGTCCGTCACGCCATCTCGCACGAGCAGGTCGACCTCGTGCGCCACCTCCCTCTCGAGTGCCTCAGGCGAAAGTCCGGGCCGCGCGGTGACGTCGATGACGAGCAGGTCGGAGCCCTTCACGAGGTCGTACGTGAACGCCTGCGCTTCGGCGGCGACCTGTCGCTCACGCACGAGTCGCCGATAGAGCCTACTACCCTTGCGGAGGCCGAGGATCGCCGAGCAGATGCTGGCCGCGTAGTACGGCTTCGTTCCGAAGACCGGCGAGCGAAAAGCAAGGAACAGGCGAGGTAACATCACATCGTCTTCCACGACGACGCGCTTCCATCCGCCGAAGGTTGCTGGAAGCGCCATGTCGGGAAGCGGTGGCCTTCCGTTCCCGGCTGGGATGGGCCCGAAATACTTGTTGATGAGGCTCTTTATCTCTGCTTTGTCGAAATCTCCCGCGACCGAAAGCACCGCGTTGTCCGGGGTGTAATACGTCGAGAAGAAGTGCTTGATGTCCTCGAGACTCGCCGCATCGAGGTCCGACATAGACCCGATGAGCGAATGATGAAACGGATGCCCCTCGGGGAACGCCAATGCCGGAAGGCGCTCCCACCACGTACCATACGGCTGATTGTCCACCGACCAACGGCGCTCGTTCTTCACGACATCCCGCTGCGTGTCGAGCTTTTGCTGCGTCATCGCCGGCAGAAGCCAACCCATGCGATTGGCCTCGAGCCACAGCACCAGCTCAAGGTGATTGGACGGCACTGTCTCGAAGTAGTTCGTGCGATCCAGCCATGTCGACCCGTTCAACGTGCCCCCGGCACGTTGAATGAGCTCGAAGTGCTCGTTCGCTCCGACGTCGGCGGAGCCCTGGAAGAGCATGTGCTCGAACAGATGCGCGAAGCCCGTTCGGCCCTCGCGCTCGTTCGCGGATCCCACGTGATACCAGAGGTTCACGGCGACGATCGGCGCCGTGTGATCCTCCGAAAGCGTCACGAACAGACCATTCGGCAACCGAAACGTTTCGATTGGAATACGCATCCGCGTAAATTGCACTCCTCGTTAGTTCTCAGGAACCCTGCGCAACCGACGGCGCCCTTCCCGCATATCGCGACACGTGTTGTTTCTGCTCGCCGCGCTCGCCGTCGTCGTCGTTTATTTCGTGCTTCTGGCCCTCATGTGGCTGCAGCAGGAGCGCATCGTTTTCCAGCCGCCGATCGTGCTGCGGGGCTTCTTTCCGCCGAGAGCGGTCGGCAACCACGTGCGGCAGGTCTCGTACCGCGCAGCGGACGGTACCGACCTCTTCGCCTTCCTCGTCGGGGATCCAGCGCATGCTGAACGCACCCTGCTTGCGTTTCACGGCAACGCAGACCTTGCACGGAACCTCATCTCGTGGGCTGAGGCAGTGGCAATTGCGGCCGACGTCGCGGTTCTACTCCCTGAGATCAGGGGCTATGACGGCTTGTCAGGCCGGCCAACGTATCTCGCCGCGGCCCTGGATGCCCGTGCTGCCCGCGACTTCCTAATCGGCCCGCTCGGCGTTTCTCGTGATCGCGTGGTGTACTTTGGCCACTCGCTTGGAAGCGCGATCGCCGCCGAGCTCGCAGGCGAGAGCCCGCCCACCGCGCTGTTGCTCCAATCGCCGTTTTCTTCCGCGAAAGCGATGGCTCGACGGATGGCCTTGCCGTTTCTCACGACGTTCTGGCCGATCATTTCACGAGTGCACTATGACACGGTTCAACGTGTGAAAAACATGTCGGTGCCGGGTTGGGTAGCGCACGGGACACGAGATCACGTCGTCCCCGTGTACATGGGGCAAGAGGTCTTCGAGTCTGCGGCCGTAAAGGGTGAGCTCCTTCTCGTTCCCGGTGCCGGCCATAACGACGTGGCGGAGCGCGCACCACACGACTACTGGCATTGGCTGCGCCTCGCCGTAAAGTCGTGAGCACTCAGTCTTGCCGCTTCGGATGCTCGAAGAGGAGCGTGAGCGGCGCCTTGAACGATTCGCTCAGCGTATAGCGCCACGATTCTACCTCGCTCGCCGAAATCGGACTCGTGCGCGTGGGCGATGTGTGCGGGACGAGATCGAAGCGTCGCGCGAGAATCCAGAGCCGCAGCATGTGAAATGGATCGCTCACGAGAATCACGTCGCGGTGCCCAACCGAATCCATCATTGCCGCGACGCGCTGTATCGATTCCGCCGTCGTGCGACCGCGCGTTTCCATGAGAATGACGCTATCCGGCACGCCGCGCTTGAGCGCATAACGACGCCCGACGGCGGCCTCACTCGTGGTATCTCCGTCGCCCATGCCACCGGTGAGAATCAGACGTGGCGCGAGACGACGCTCCCACAGCGATAGCGCGTGGTCCAACCGAGCGCGCAGCACAGGCGACGGCCGGCCGTCATATTGCGCCGAGCCGAGTACGACGATGGCATTTGAAGGCCGGGCATCCTCGCGCCGCTCGAAGAGCCTCACCGCGGCCAGCGACGCGATCCAGGTAAGAATGACGAGCAACACGATCGCCCGCATAACACGGACGAAAATTCCAGAGCGAGGAGAGTCCGACACTTTTCAAAGCTCTCGCGCGCAGACCTACTCCGCCAGACTCAACATCGCAAGCCAGAACACGTCGAAGGCAACGCGAGCCTTCGCGGAGCGCTCCTCCCTCGACACAACGCTCCAGTTGATCGCGAGCCCGTCTACGAAGGCCACGAAGACACTCGCCAGAAGCGACGGCTCGATGCGCGGCTTGAGATCGAGAATCTCGAAGAGGCGCTCGACCGTGTCCCTGCCGATCTCGCGGCGCAGTTGTGCCGCTCGCCGCGCTGCCTCTTGGACTAAGGGTCCCCGGCAAGAATCGAGTTCGAGGAGCGCGCGAACATCGCCTCGCTGCAGCTCCTGCTCGAGCCACTCCCAGAGAGCGTCGATTGAAAGCGGATTGTGTTGTCCTTCGTATCGAGCGAGCGCGGCACGCTCTCGGATGACCATCTCCTGAACGAGCTGCTCGATGAGACGCGCAAGCAGCGTATCCTTGTCCCGAAAATGGTAGTGAATGAGCGCTTTGCTGACGCTTGCCTCGCGAGCGATGTCGCTCATCGACAGATCCGCGGCGCCGCCCGATGCGATCTGTCGCGTCGCGGCCGCGAGAATGCGACGGGTGGTTGAAGACGCCTCTTCGGATGGAGAAGCGAACACGATGCCTCGTTCCTGCACCGATCGTTACTGCTCGACGCCGCTCGGTCGCTGAAACACGACCGTGAATCGCATTCCGTCCTGCGACATCAGCGCCGGTTCCCAGCCGCCGCGGCTGCGCTCGTTCAGCAAATCCGTAAGCGCATCCTCGTCGTCACGCGCGTGACGCGTCAGGCGAAGGATCACGGCCTGGTATTCTTTCATTCGCGCGAAATTAGTAGCTTCCCGGCCATGGACACCACCCCTGGCTTCCCGACACTGCGCATCGTGTCGCACCCGCTGATTCAGCACAAGCTCACGATTCTGCGCGATCGCGGAACGCCAACAAAAATCTTCAAAGAGCTGGTGGACGAGATCGCGATGTTGATGGCGTACGAGGCGACGAACGATCTCGCGCTCGAAACGACGCCGGTCGATACGCCACTCGAGACTACCGTCGGTCATCGCGTGAGCGGAAAGAAGCTCACGCTCGTCCCCATCCTTCGAGCTGGCCTCGGAATGGTGGAGGGAATCTACCGTCTCGTTCCTGGCGCTCGGGTCGGCCACATCGGTCTTTATCGCAATCACGACACGCTCGAGCCGGTCGACTACTACTTCAAGGTGCCCGGCGACGCCGCGGAGCGAGATTTTTTTCTGCTCGACCCGATGCTTGCCACTGGCGGCAGCGCTGTCGCAGCGGTGTCATCGCTCAAACGCGCTGGCGCAACCCGAATTCGATTTCTCTGCCTCGTTGCCGCGCCGGAGGGTGTGCGGCGTCTCGCGCAGAGTCATCCGGATGTGACCGTGTACTGCGCCGCGCTCGATCGCGCACTGAATGAGCACGGTTACATCATGCCGGGCCTTGGCGACGCTGGCGATCGGTTGTTTGGAACTCGCTAATGAAAAGGGACGCCCGTGGGCGTCCCTTTATCTCCCTTCCCATCTCTCCCACTACACTCCCCCCCCACTACACTCCCACCCCCACCACACGCACCCGCCGATCAGCCGAACCACTCGCGCGGGCAATCTCGCTGTTGACGCGCTGCGTCGATCACCCACTGCTGCGTGTGCGCATCCACAACCTCCGAAGCCACGCGGTTGAACCACTCTCCGGCCAGCTTCGCGTCTCCCACTCGTCGCCACAACTCGCCGACGAGATAGGTGAGCACCGCCCGCTCATCCCGCGCCACGCCATCGAAGCTTTGCAGCGCTTCCTCGAACTTCCATCCAGCCTTACGACGGAAGAACCGCTCCGCTTCAATGTCTCCCTCATCCACGCAACACCACGCCGCACGTAGCAGTAAATCCGCGACGTGCCGAGGCTCCATCCCCTGCCAGTCGGCGACCTTTGCCGCAGCCTCGTACTTCTCCGAACCCGAGACCGGTCCCGTCGCAATCGACGGTGCGAGCTCGTTCCACACACGCTCCTTGAGCACCGGTGAAACGTCCGCGTCTTCCGTGAAGTCGCGCTCTGACCCGGAGTACCCGCATCGGCTGCAGGTGTGAATCAGATAAGGCAGCGGCTGAGTGCCAGCGGCCCGCTCGTGAAAATCAGTGCGCTTGCCGCCGAACGAATTCGTCGACACTACCGCCTGCGATCGAAACCGATTTTCGCAGATCGGGCACTGTAAGTCGATTTGCTGAAGCGTCGTCATGGTGCATCTCCAACCATGTGTAGCGTGCTGCTATTGGGTCGAAAGGGAAAAAGCGTGCCAAGTCCAGAGAGAGTTCCCGACATCACGTAGTACGATGTTTTTCCACTCCTTGCGACCGCTGGGCGGCGCACTCGACCACGCTCTCGCCACTCGGCTCCACTCTTGTT
>JANWKK010000250.1 GCA_025451425.1 Gemmatimonadaceae bacterium | reverse complement strand
GTACGCGTAACATGAGATCGTGCCGGTCCCACACAATTGTGCCGTCGCCGGCACCGCACAACGCCCACAGGTCGTGACGCGAGTCCTGGGCAATGAAGTCTCCGAACCGGTCGAGAAATGTTGCCAGTTCATCACTCTCGATCCACGGACTCTCGTAGCGTCCAAGCACGGCGTCCGTTCGCGACGTGTGCAGCACATAGAGCAGCTTGTGTGGCGGCCCGATACTCGTGGCGAGGTACTGAAACAGAAACCGCTGCCCGCCGCGTGGGCCGATGCGGAGGCGTTCGACGCGATTGCCTGTCGTCCACTCTCGCACGAAGGTGTTCGCGTGGTGGAATGCCTGCCACGAGTCATCGACGAAATGCTGCAGCTTGTCCGTCACGCCGAGAAGGGTGGTAGGCGATAAGTGCTAGGGGCCAGGGGATAGTGGCTAGGCGGTAGTGGCTAGATCGGAGTGCTCTAGCCCCTAGTCCCTAGCCCCTAGCTCCCGTCAGCCAGGAACCGCGCTCAAGCTCGGCGACCCTGCCGGCGATTTCGTGGTTCGCTCGCGCGCTCTGACGACGAGATACCCGAACAGCGCCAGCACGAAGAGCAGCAAGAGAACAGTTGCAATGCTCCGCAAGGTTCCCATGAGCGTTCTATAAACCTCGAGCGCCCAGCGGTCCGGAGTGAGAACCAGAGTCTCGCGCTCAGCACCGATCGGGAGCACGTACTTCTCGAACTCCCAAATGCGCACGCCTCCGTTGACACCGACGAGGTAAAGCCCGAACAGCACGTAGCGGTGCCAGGCGACTGCGAGCTCGTCCGGAATCAGTCGGCCAATGATGCCCGCCAGCGATTGATTGAACATGCGCGCAATAACGATCGACGCGGCCGTGGCGATCGTGAACGTCACGATGAGCAGAAGAACGAACATGACCTTTCCCTCCCAAATGAGGGAATGCACACTTGCACGAGGGCACGAACCACAGAATACGTCAGGTGACGTAGCTGACGCCGACGCGCCGCGCCTACGGCTCTCGTCGAAAGCTGCCGGCCTCGAGGTACTGCACGATCTGGGCGACAACGGTAGGCGCGATCATCAACAGCGGATGCCAGTGCGGCACGACGAGAAAATCCCGCATGCCTTCGACGCGCGCCTGCTCGACCCGCACCTTCCCGTCGTTCGCGTCGCCAAGAATCGCCGAGAAGAGTGGATTGTAGCTCCGGCTGCCGGCGATGACGCCGAGGTCGAACGACACCGGCGGAAGCCGACGAGGCACGCCGTTCTGCCGCGTGCCGAGCTGAAGGCCAGCGGGTCCCGTGAATTGCCGGTAGATCCAACCAAAGACTGGAACGCGCGGGAGCACGTCAGCGAGCTCACTTCCGCCGTTAGGCGGCCCGAGCATGACGACGCGCCCGATCTGCTCGAGCGGAAACTGGCCACGATCGACTGCCGCGCGGAGCAGGATACCGCCGAGTGAATGCGTGACGAAGTCCGTCGGTTCGCCATTGGCCCACTCGCGCGCGCGCCGCGCCACCTCGGCTGCCAGTGTATCGATGTCGGCAGTGCGAGACGGATACTCGAGGTTGAGCACGCGATAACTGCGCCCAACGAGCGCTCGCTCCACCGTACGCATGGAACGCGCGGATCGACCGAGTCCATGCAGAAGCACCGCTCGCCGCGGCGGAGTCGTGGCAGACATCCCTGAATGTACGCGCAGCCAACTGCAAAGAGCCGCATTAGTCCGCCTTGGTCCGTGTCGACACTTTCAAAGACGGTCGAACGACCTCCAACAGCCCCCGCCAATCAGCGACAACGAGCAGCTCGCCATCACCGGCATCAGCGTTAGGTCCACCAAGCCACACAGGATACATCCCCGCAGCGCGCGCCCCCGCGACATCCGTGTCGAGTCGATCCCCGACGAACCAGATGTCTCCCGCGCAAACGCCGAGAAGGCCCGCAGCCGTCTCGAACAGCAGCGGATTCGGCTTGCGTACCGCGTAATCGGCCGAAGCGACGACGATCGAGAGGTGATCGGCTAGTCCATGCTTCGAGAGCTCGTGCCGAATCACCTCGCCGCGAAATGAGGAATTACTCACGACGCCGAGGGCGATGCCGGCGCGATCGAGTTCCTCCAATGCGTCGCGCGCACCGGGCATCGGTCGTGTCGTGACCGATGCGTCCCAGAACTCGACCTCGAGCTCGTCGAGTGACTGGGCGAAGCGAACACCGAAGTAGTCGTAGATGAGCCGCGTCAGCGCGGGCCATGGTGTCTCGATCTGAAAATCATCGCGGCGGGCGCTGACCTCCTCGGTGACGCGGTCTACGCGTTCGATGATCGCGTCGGTGCTCACGTTAGGCGGGCGATACGCGACGTGAGTGAGGAGAATATGCATCCCGGCGCGTGGGTCGAAGGCGGCCTCCTCGACGAGCGTGCCGCCGTAGTCGAGAAGGATGCCGCGTGGAGCCGCGCGCTTAGCGTCGTTCATGGATTCGCAATAAACGTCCAATGAAAGGACAACGGCCGGGCCACGAGGCCTTAATCAAGGGATCGTACCGTGAAGGCACAATCGACACGAGGCGCTGATGAGCAACGAAATGCCAACGGTGGCTGTTTCGGAAATGAATGTCACCCCAATGCTCGACGTGCTGCTGGTGCTCCTGATCATTTTCATGGCTGCGAGCATTCGTGTCCACTCGACCATGGACGCCCAACACCTGCTTCCGTGCGAAGGCATCTGTGAAACGTCGAGCAGTATCGTGCTCGAGGTCCTTTCGGGGCCCACGTACAGAATCAACAAGACTCCGGTGCCGGGCGGCGCGTTGCGGGAAAGGCTAGCGTCGATCTACGCAGCCCGTCGCGAAAAGATCATCCAGATTGCCGGGTATCCAGGCGCGACGTATCAGGACGTCGTCAATGCGATGGACGTGGCGAAAGGCGCAGGCGTGCGCGTCGTTGGGATCCTTCCCAGCGATCAATACGTGCCACGGTAGGCGGCAGTTCTCGATAGGCACGAGCGCCTCGGCGGCGAACGCGGGACCATCGTCTTCCGAAGGGTGTAGACTGGTGACTCGTAGTTGAGCCCGCGAAATCGAAGGTTGGATCGGTGAGGACGTGACACCGAGATCTCGATGAGCGCCGTTGGACCGCCGATGTAGGTTGCCGAGACGCGCCTGCCGGATCACCCGTCGTTCGACCAGAAGCACACGTTGAATCCCATTGGCCGAGTGAGCTCGCCGCTCGTCAGTCGCGTCGACGCGCCGAAGCAGGGTGACGAGGGTGCCCCCGACGCGTGGCTCGTGATCGCGCCGGAGTACGCCGACGCAGCGCAGGATCTCCGCGTTGGGCAGGAAGTGTTCGTCTTCACTTGGCTGCATCAGGCGAATCGCAGCGTGCTTCGCGTGCATCCCCGCTCCAATCCGCGAGGACGACTCTATGGCGTTTTCAGCACGCGCTCACCGGACCGGCCGAACCCGATTGGCCTGCATCGCGTAACGATTCTCGAGGTCAGCGGAGAAACGCGGATCCGCGTCGCGGAGCTCGAGGCGATCGACGGCACGCCGGTACTCGACATCAAGCCGATCTTGAAGCCCGGTTGCGAGCGGTGAGGAGCGAGAGACCCTAGCCCCTCTCAACCGCCTCTTCAGCATATGCATAACCCTTCTCGGCCAGCCGCTTCCCCGACATCTCGTAGCCCGCAGGCGACATGTCGCTCACACCCGTCGCATCGATCCAGGTGTTATAAAACTGGAACAGTGCGCACACGGTGATCGCGTCGTACAATGCCTCGTCGGTCCATCCCGCCTTGCGAGCGCACTCGAGGTCCGCTGCTGTAATCGACGTCGAGTCCTCGACGACTTTCGCGATCAACGCAAAGAGCGCGCGCTCGGGTTCGGAGATCGGCGCGGTCCGATAGTCCGCGAGGACAGCCATAACGAGGTCTTTGTCACCCAACAGCTCCGCCGCGACCGCGGCGTGAGAGCCAATTCAGAAAGGACAGTCGTTGCGTCGCGAGGTGAACGCGGCAATGAGCTCGCGTTGTCCGGGCGACAGCGGCGACGGACCGCGCATCACGCCGTGCGTGAAGCGCGCCAGATGGTCCGTGCGATCCGTCTTGAACGCGAAGAGATGCTGAATCTGCGGAATGGGGAGACCAGCGGCGCGAAGACGCGCCATCATCTCCCTTCGACTCCCCTCTGCCGGAAATGCCTCGACCTCCGGCAAGAACATCGGATGCATGCGCGGCGACTCGTTAGGGACGCGTATACTCCCAGATCTGGAGCCGAGCTGCCGGCAGGCCAGAGTGAGCCGGCTGCTCGATCGTTGCAACGTGCTCAAACCCTAGGCGACGGGGCAGCGCCGCGCTAGGAGCGTTTTGCTCGTCGCAGTGAATGGTGACTCTTGACATACCCGGGAGTGAGAGCGCCAGGTCCACTGCCGCCTGCGCTGCCTCGGTGGCGAACCCATGGCCAGTCGCGTCTTGCCGGAGCCAGTAGCCAATCTCGATGTGATCGGCGTCTTCCGCGTCGAACGTGACGCGTTCCGTCTCGCTGCGCGGGAAGAGGCTCATTTCGCCCAGGAGACGCGGAGCGACGCTGGCAACGATGGCATATCGCCATTCACGGCCGGCGTCGAACGCCGCGGCGTAGCTCTCGAGGCGCCCAACGAGCGCCTGAACTGGGGCGGGCATGGCGACGCGTGCCGGGATCCAGCGCGTGAGGTGCGCGACGTTCGCCTCGAGAATGGGCGCGAGCTCGGTAGCGTCCATCGGGCGCCACCGCCGGAGCAGCAGACGCGACGTCCGCAGCTGCTCCGGTACTGTCATTGCCTAACGACGAATGGCAATGCGATCAACTCAACTCTTGGCCTTCGGCTTCTTCGTCGTGATCTCGATGACGCCGTTCCCGCCGCGCATACCGTAGAGCGCCGTCTCGGACGGGCTTTTGAGCACTTTGATCGTCTCGATATCGTACGGGTTGATGCCCGTCAATGCACCGTTAGGCCCTGGCGACATGGCCACGCCATCGATGACATAGAGCGGTGTGGTGTTGCCGTAGAACGACGACGACGTGCCGCGCATCTGCACGGCGATCCCGCCATCGGATGTGCGCGTCACGATGATTCCCGGCACCTTCGCTTGTAGCACGGCCTCGATCGGCTCACCCTCATGTTGCTCGATGTCCTGGGCTGTCACACCCGCTCTTGGCGTCGGCTGCGTCTGTCCCGTCGGATGTCCCGAGGACGAGGCGCAGGCTGTCGCGAGTCCGAGAAGGAGCGTGGACAGCACGAAACGCGGCATCGCGGAAGTCATGGGCATTGGCCCTCCCTACCGCTCAGAATAGAAAGCACGCGCCGAGCGGAGTGCCCGGCGCCTGCTCTCGAACAATTAGCTCGTTTGGCGACGGGGGCAAGCCTCACTTTGGTACCTATTTCGTTTGGCTGGCGAGGTGTTAGGTGCTAGGGCAGGTGCTAGGTGCTAGACTCCGAGTCCCACCAAGCCGAGCGCGAACGCGGTGAGACTCATTCTATTTTTTGCCATTACGCTTGCGTCCTCCGTGGCTTTTGCTGGTGGCAGGCCTCGATTGACCGCTGAGCTCGGGCGGTGCCATGCTCGCCCAGGCATCGGCGAGGAGCACTTTCAAATCAGCGACGGTCACGGCGTCGAGCCGGACGAGAACGGCGGGAAATCCATTATAGTGCGGCTCTGTGAAGAACTTCTTGGAGTCCGCGGCGAGCAGAGCGTCCCTTTGCCCGAGATTGGTGGTGCGGATAGCCATCACCGCAT
>JANWKK010000249.1 GCA_025451425.1 Gemmatimonadaceae bacterium | reverse complement strand
TGCTCCAAGAGAATCGAAAGTTCGCGCCTAGCGACGACTTCCGGCGCACCGCGAACCTGTCTGACGCTTCCATTTACGAAGCAGCCGCGCACGATCCCGAGGCTTATTGGGCGAAGCAGGCCGAGTCGCTCACCTGGTATCAGCGCTGGAACAAGGTCCTCGAGTGGAATCCGCCGCGGGCCAAGTGGTTCCTGGGCGGCAAGATCAACGTTTCGTACAATTGCATCGACCGCCACATCGACACGCCTCGTCGGAACAAGGCGGCCCTTGTTTGGGAAGGTGAACCAGGCGATCGGCGGACGCTGACATACTGGGACCTCTACGTCGCAGTCCAGAAGTTCGCGAACGTCCTGAAGAAGCTGGGCGTACGTCGCGGCGATCGAGTGGCTATCTACATGCCGCTCATCCCCGAAGCGGCGATCGCGATGCTTGCATGCACGCGCGTCGGTGCGATTCACTCCGTCGTGTTCGGCGGATTCTCGCCCGAGTCGCTGCGCGATCGCATCAACGATGCGAAGGCGAAGGTACTGATTACCGCCGACGGCGGCTATCGCCGAGGGCAGATCGTCCCGCTCAAGCGAAACGCCGACAAGGCGCTCGAGGAGTGCATGTCGATCGAGCACGTCGTTGTCGTTCAACGCCGGCCCGGTGCGTCGGGCGACGAAGCGTTCGCGACGATGCGCGAAGGACGCGATCACTGGTGGCATCGCCTGATGGCCGACGCGTCGGCCAAGTGCGAGCCGACGAAGATGGAATCCGAGGACGTGTTATACATCCTCTATACTTCGGGGACCACCGGCAAACCCAAGGGTATCGTTCACACCACCGGCGGCTACCTCGTCGGCTGTGCGACGACGGCGCGCATCGTCTTCGATCTCAAGGACGACGACGTGTTCTGGTGCACGGCCGACATTGGCTGGGTTACCGGACACTCGTACGTCGTCTACGGGCCGCTCGCGAATGGCGCGACGTGCGTGATGTACGAGGGCGCACCGGATTGGCCGGAGAAGGATCGCTTCTGGGACATCTGCGAGCGGCACGGCGTGACAATTCTCTACACGGCTCCGACCGCGATTCGTGCCTTTATGAAGTGGGGCGATCAGTGGCCCGCGAAGCACGACCTCTCGCGCTTGCGGCTGCTAGGCTCCGTGGGTGAGCCCATCAATCCCGAAGCATGGATGTGGTACCAGGAGCACATCGGCGGCGGTCGCTGTCCGATCGTAGATACCTGGTGGCAAACGGAGACGGGCGCGATCGCCATCTCGCCGCTGCCAGGCATCACCGAGACAAAGCCCGGGAGCGCGACGATTCCATTGCCGGGCTTCTCCGCGGATCTGCTCGACTCCAACGGCAAGGTGATACCCATCGGCGGCGGTCTGCTCGCCCTAACGAGACCGTGGCCCTCGATGTTGCGAACGATCTGGGGCGACGACGAACGCTACGTGCAAACGTATTTCTCGAAGTGGCCGGGTCGTCCCGACCTCTACTTCCCGGGCGACGGGGCCAAACGTGACGACGATGGCTACTTCTGGATCCTCGGCCGAGTTGATGATGTGCTAAACGTTGCCGGCCATCGCATCGGAACGATGGAGGTGGAGTCCGCGCTCGTCGAGCATCCCGCCGTCGCCGAGGCCGCCGTCGTCGGCCGGACGCACGAGCTCAAGGGACAGGCACTCGCCGCGTTCGTGACGCTGCGCGAGGGATTCAAGCAAAGTCACGAGCTGCGCGACGAGCTCCGCAACTTCGTCGCCGAGAAAATCGGCGCGATCGCGCGCCCAGACGACATTCTCTTCAGCGCCGATCTGCCAAAGACACGCTCGGGCAAGATCATGCGTCGCCTGCTGCGTGACATTGCCGAGGGCCGCACGTTAGGCGACACGACGACGTTAGCGGATCCGAATGTCGTAGCGTCGCTGAAGGAGCAGTACGAGGAGAGAGAATAGTGTTCTCCCTCGCCGCGCTGGTCGTAGCGCGCTACAACTTCTCCAGTTCGGCGGCCGCCTCGAGAACCGCGCTGATCTCACGCGACAAAGCCCTGGCTTCCTGCGTCGCCATCGATACGTCCGACATCGCCGACTGAAGCCCGGATGATCGGAGCTTGATGAAGGCCAGCCCTTCTCGCTCCCCTACGTCGAAAATCGGTACGTTGTGAGCGTGCGACAGCTGCGCCGAGGTCTGCGCCTCCCGCGTGAAACGCGTCCGACTTGCCGGGTCGTGCGCGAGCTCCGGGGGCGGGCAGCACCCTGATCGCGACGGCAGATTGAGGCGTCGATCTCGCGCGGTAGACGACCGACATCCCGCCCTGTCGCGAGAACCGGGGTAGATGCCCCAGTGGGGACGGGCGTGCTCGGCGAGTAGGAAGACCCGAGCGAGCGCAAAGCGCGAGCGAGTTCAAATAGGCTTGTCGCGAGCGCCAGCGAGCGACCATAGGGGACTAAGGCGGAGTCCATGCCCAGTGGGGCGCTGCGCGCCCCACAGGGCATGGACTCTGCCTTAGTCCCCTATGTACCTTCCTCATCGCTATGGCCGGCTTCTTCAGGCGACTCTTTCCCGAAACGATCTTCGCTCGCAAGCTCGAGCCCGCCGCCGAACGGCGGCTCCGTCTCGCGCAGGCGCGGGCCGAGGAGTCCATCATCCGCGCGCACGTCGACCCCGCACTGATGTTCGTCGACACGCTCGCGGACGATCTCTCCTTCGATCGCGCGATCGATACCTACATCCGCGAGATGTCGATCCCTGAGCCGCTCGCGAGTACCGTGGCGACCCGCACGCTCGTTGTGCTTGGTCAGGACCTCGTCCCCTATCGCCGCCGCGCCCAAGAGTCAGACGAGTCCGAGCGACCAAAACTCCGCCTCGGCGAAGCGTCCGAAGGGAGAGGAGAGAGGTCGATCAAGCGAGCGTAGGTCCGGGTGGCTCACCAAGTCGCCGATCCCACAGGGCCAGCCCAAACAACACCACGGTTATCGCCGCGGAGCCAAAGCACCAACGGCAAATCGCGTGGATGACGAAGAGCTCCAGGTACGTCAACCAGATCGAGAAGAGCAGGCCGGCGCCAGTGACGCATACCAGCGCATTCGTTAGGCGCGGCGAGTCGGCGAAACGTTCCTGGATGCCGGCGAAGGTCAGCGCGAGGACGGCCGCGTAATACCCAACACCCCACGCCGAGACCGGAACGCCGAGGAAATCGCCCCATTTGCTCAGCTGGACCCGCTCGCACGAGCCGCTCCCGCAAGCCAGTGTGCCGATGTATCCGAGCTTGTACAGCGTGAGGTATAGCGAGAGGAAGACGCCGATCAACGCGATCAGCGCCATGGCCATGCGTCGGTTCATCGAGCCTAGCGCTTAGTCGCGGTCTTCTTCTTCGCGCTATCAGCGGGCGTTGCCAACGGCGAGCCCGACTTGGCGAGTGCCGCATCAACGAGCGATTTGAACTCGTCGTACGTGACTGCGCCCTCCTGAATCTTCCCACCGATGATGAAGCTGGGCGTCGCGTTGATGTGCTGCCGCATCGCGAGCTCCTCGTGAGCCTGAACCTTGGCCTGCGTCTTTTTCGTGTCTACGCATTGATCGAACTGCTGCTGGTTCAAGCCGATCTGCTTCGCGAGATCTTTGAAGACGCCGTTGGGGTTGCTCGTTGACTCACCATTCCACTGATCCTGCGATTGGAACAGCGCGTCGTGCATCGCCCAGAATTTGCCTTGCTCGTCGGCACACGCGGCGGCGCGCGAGGCCTGCCACGTGTTCCGGTGCATCGAAAGCGGAAAGTCGATGAATCGGAACCGAATCACACCCTTGTCGACAAGTCGGCTGCGCACATCGGGCTCGGTGAGACTCGCGAACCGTGCGCACTGCGGGCACTCGAAATCGCCGAACTCGATGACCTCGATCGGCGCTGCAGCAGACCCGATGACGTAGCCGTTCGACTGCACCTTGGGCAGCGTACTGTCGAATGGACTCGCGTCGCGTGCGCTCGGGCGCTTCGCCATCCAACTCAGCGCACCGATGCCAGCCACCGCGATCACCGCGAGCGCGAGATAAAAGATGCGTGTCGAGTTCTTCGTGGGTGGTGGTTGACGCTTGCCCTTCGGAGGCGTCTGCTTCACCACTCCGGCTCCTCGTCCTCGTCCGGAGTCCATTCGGTTCTGTCCCATTTCGTCTTTTCGGTGTTGTGGTCCTGGGCGTCGCGCACGATGCGGCGACTCTCCGCGATCTCTGGAGTGTCGTACGTTGCCCGCACTTCGTAATGAAAGAGCTCGCTTTTGATGTCACCGATCAGACGCATAAGCTCCCCTGCCTGATCGAGCAGCCGGCCCTGCGCGTCCAGTTCGAGAATCCTCGCCGCCAACGCTCGCAGCAGGGCCTCGAGGTTCCGCGCGCGCCCCTCGTCGTAAGTCTGTTCCGGCTGGTTCGACTCGTCCGCCATGCAGCTGGCCGTCTCGTCAGTGAGGAAGGGAAGCTATGGTCTGACCAACCTTGGTCAAGCGACTGAGAATCATAGCCGCAGAAATCCTTTGCTGGCCTGTGCAGCGTCGGTCCTCACTGTGACCTGGAACGCTTGCCGTGGCACACTTCGAGAATAGCATTGCAGCGCGGCTGGTTGAACGCCCGTCTAATGGACGATTCACCGTCGCCAAAGAGAACGCATCTGCCGCGCCGACGCGTGCTCGTGATACCCTGATTCGCCGAGGAGGCTCCCCATCGACGCCGATCTGCTGCGCATTCCCGTGGGACCCGGTTCGATGCATGTAGAGCGCTACGGACATGGCGGCGCTGCTGTCCTCCTCGTTCACGGGTTCGGCACGTGCAGCTTTCTTTGGCGGAACGTCGCGCCCGAGCTGGCGTTGGCCAATCGCACCGCGTTTGCCATCGATTTGTTTGGCTACGGCGAATCCGATCGTCCGTTCGACGCCGACTTCGGCATTGCGGCGCAAGCCGAGTATCTCGATCGCGCGCTCACCGCCTTGCGCGTCGCGCGCGCGACGGTCGTCGGCGTCGACCTCGGCGCAGCCATCGCGCTTCGGCTCGCCGCCACGAGACCCGAGCGCGTCGAGCGCATGGTGCTCGTCAATCCGATCGCATACGACAACGTTCCAGCCGAAGACGTCAAGGACCTGCAAAAGAACACGGGTCGTTATGTGCTGCGGATTTCCCGAGGCATCCTTGGCGCCGCGCCACTGATGCGCGATCTCCTAACGCAAAGCGTTGCAGACCCCGCGCACATGCCTGACAAGCTCGTCGCTCGCTATCTGGCTCCGTACGTCGGCAGCGAGGGACTCAGTCATCTCCTCATCCTTGCGCGCTCGATCGACGCCGAAGACCTCGACGAAATCGAGCTCACACAGATCGATCAGCCGACACTCATCCTGTGGGGAGAGCAGGATCGCTTTCTGCCTCCACATGGACGTGACAAGCCGGCGCCCGAGCGACTCGCGGAGGAGATTCCTGGTTGCCGACTGGTCCGTTTGCCGACAGTCGGTCGATTAGTCCCTGAAGAAGCGCCGGAATCGCTGATCAATCTCGTCTTGGAGTTCGACGGCGCGAGCGTCGCGTAATGGCAAAGCCTTCGTTCGAGCTTTCGTTCGGAATGACTCCTGCACGATTTGGAATTCGAGGTGTGATACAACGCTTTCAGGTGCGAGCGCGTCTGTAGTAGGAGAGACTGCGCCTAGTTAGATTGCTCTCGGCATTTCACCCTTTAGACGCGTACATGGCCAAACAGAAGAACCGAAGCAGGACCACAGCGACCCCGACGCCTTTCGAGGAGGCACGGGACGAGCTGTTTCAACACATCATGCGGTGCGGCGTCGTCGACTCCGCTCCCGAGCACCAGGGCGACTGGTTCAGTGAAACGATGCAGTACATGACGGAGCGGTTCCCCGAGCTCAGCCCCGAACAGCTCGGCGAACTGCGAAAACTTGGCGAACGCTTCGCACAACCGCCGAAAAAGCACGACGCTGCTGACGTCTCCGCAGCTTGATTCGTAGATCGACGCCTTCATCGCACCGATGGGGGCGTCACTCGTTATGGCAGTGCATAGGGGCGCTAGCGTTGCCCACGCCGATAGGGGCGGAGCACGACTCCCACGCGCAGGCCTCCGCCAAGGCCGAGCTGTAGCGCTGGCGTCACGCTGCCGATGTGCGGTGTTTCCAGGTCGACGACCACGACGAGATACTCGCGTGTCGTCGTGCCTTGCTCGAACATCGCACTCATCCCGCCACCAAACGACAGCCCCCACGGCGCGTCGTTGAACGGATCGAGCAGGAAACGCGCGAGCGCATCGACGCGCCCACTGTTGTGATTGACGCTGTCACGCCGAGTCACTCCGCCAGCTCCGTCCAACTCCAGCCGAACGTAGTAACCGAGTGGAACGTTCGCACCGACTCCGACCTGCAGTGTTCCGGAGCTCGCCGAGCTCACATTGATTGCGTCGACGCGCAACTCGAGTGGCGGAAAAGACGATCGCGAAGTCTGCTGTTGTGCATTCGCGCGCGAGGAGAGCGCGAGGAGCGAGATCAGAGCCGATAGAAGCTCGACGCGCGAGCGCAGGCGGTGCATGGCGCACAAAGCTAGACATCGCCCAGGACGCTTTCCAGCGCGTCGCTTGCCGCGATTCGACGCGAGGCCTAGCTTGGCTTTGGCCTCTGCCTCTCGACTGCACGGCCCAAACCCGACGGCCGGTGCCCTGACGCTTGTCTCGCGACTACCAGCACATCGTCGCCGATTTCCTCGGCGTTCCGTCGAATCAATTGGCCGATCGTGCCCTGATCAGCGGGCTGGTGGTGGCCGCCGCGAGTGCCGCGGGAATGAACGCGGTCGGCGTGCCCTCGATGCGTGAACGAAAGGCGGGCGGGCTTACCGCGGCGCTCTTGCACGACGATTGCCACATCACGGTGCATGCGATCCCTGAACGAGAGCTGCTGTTGGTGGATGTCCTCGCGCCCCGCGCGATCGACGCGTCGCGGGCGATCGACGTGTTCGCACGTCGACTCACCGCGCGCCATGTGCACCGCGATGCGCGCGATCGAGCATAGTGCCACGCAGATGTTGAGACCAGACCGAAAGCGCCTCCGCTCAACATCCCAGCGCGACGTCGTCAGCGTTTACTCATGAACGTTTGGCTTCCGCCCGCGCATCTCGCGCTCTGCATCATCGTCGTCGTCTGGGACATCGTCCTCGCCGGCCGCATCGCGCGCGTTCCGCAAGCGCCGCGCGCCTTCGCCGCGCTCACTGGACTCGCTGGCCTGCTCATCCTCCCTGCACTGGTCGTCGCGCTCGCGACCACAAGCGCCGTCACGGGACGTGCCATCTTCTACGTCGCCTGGATCTGGCCCGCGCTGCTGACTGTGTTCGCCGTGCAAGCCGTGTACGCGCTCGCGCGACGCCTCGTCAATCCCGCGTGGGGCATTCCGATCGCGATCTACGACGTCATCATCGCCGCCGCGGGAATCGTGCGCTACCTGGTATCTCGCGGCGTCGAACCGTCGTACCCATTCCTCCTGTTACTGGCCTCGCATACCGCGGCCCTCTCGCTCGCCACCACGTCGGCCGCGATCTCGAACCCGTTGTATGTCAACGTGCCGATGATCGCGCCCGCCTTTCCCGCACTCCGTCCAGTGACGGCGAGCTTTCGCGCGCTGCTCTCCGCCGTTGCGTTAGGCTGGTCGATTGGCATCGCCTTTCAATTGCCCGTCGCGATCAAAGCCGTGCGTAGTTATAGCGCCCACGCAACGGATCGTCTCACCGAGCGGCCCGAAGGCGACTTCTCGATCGGCGTCAAGCTCTTTCCCGACATCGGCAGCCCTCCGCCCCCGCCTTCGGTCGAGAGTGATCTCGCGCTCGCGGACACGCTCACCGCCGACATCGTTGCTGTCACCGTCGTTCCGGACGTCACGAATCAGGTGCTGGATTCCCTCGCTCGCGCGCTCGATCAACTCCAGCGTGACAGCACGCTCCTCATCGTGACACTTGGCTACCGCGGCAAGCTGCTTCCCGAGCTGCGGCATGTGCCGCTCGATCCGCGTACGCGCGTTGCCGCGATCCGCCGAATCGTTAGGCGCCTGCGTCCCGACATCCTGCTTCCCGCCGAGGACCCGTACGGCGTCGGCGAACGACTCGTCGGACGCCTGCAGCTTCCCGTCTGGCAAGACTACTTCAGCTCCGCCGCGGCAGCGGCCAAATCGGTGGATCGTCGAATACGCATCGGGCTCTCCGCGGCGGCGTTCGACTCGCGTGACAGTGCTCTCTATGCGTGGGCCGCTGGCCCCGCGTCGCCGATCGACATACTCGGCTTTTCGTTCTTTCCCGACCGGCGCGGTGCCGAAGCACTCGATGCCTACACGCGAACCGCCGACCGATGGATGGCCGTCGTTCCACCAGTAAAACCGCATTGGGTGTTCGCCGCCGGCGGCTATCCGCTCGCGCATGGTGAGGCGAGTCAGACGCAAGCCATCTGGGACGTCCTCTCGTGGGCGACCGCGCACCCGGCGATCAAGGGTTTGGTCGTGTACGAGGCAGGAGACTACGGCCAGGCGCGCGGTCTTCGCTCGCCGAGTGGCCGGCTGCGCCAGGCCACGTTGTACGTGATGGGCGCCATGCGCGCCCTGCGTGAAGCGACGATCACGACGCCAACGCCCTGATCACGCTCCAAAATCACACGGCGCGCCCGACGCCTCGAACGATTCCCTCGACCCGGCGATCGGGATCGAAGTTCTTCTGCGCGAGCCCCTGCATCCGCTTGGCGGTCACCGAGCGCACGTTCGTCTCGTAATTTTCGAGATCACTCAACTGGCCGAATAGCCACGCGTCGACGACGTCGCCGAGCACCGAGCTCCCACTCTGCTGTTGGATCGCATGCACGCCGATGGCGTACGTCTGCGCACGCTCGAGCTCCTCGGCCGTCACGGGCTGGTCGCGAAACCGCTGGAATTGCGCGAGCAGCCCGTCGTGCGCGACCTCCTCCTTCTCCGGGGACGTCGCGATGTACGCTCCAAACGTGCCCGCCGCGCGACGCGCCGCGCTGAACGCCGTTACCGTATAGCATAACGACTGCTTGTCTCGCAACTCGTCGAAGAAGCGCCCACCCAATCCGCTCGCGACGCTGGCGATCATCGCCGCCGCGAAACGATCCGGATCGCTGCGCGACGGTCCCGGGAACAGGACCCCCATCGCTGTTTGCGCTTTCTCACGCCGTTCGGCAGACGTCGTGACTCCTCGCGGCCATTCCGGCTTCACAAACCGTGGCACTTGCCCTCGTCCCAGTTCCGCAAACTCGTGGGCCGCGAGCTCCGCGAACACGTCTGGATCGCCATCGCCGACAATGACGACCACCGGTGCCGCGTAAGGTCCGAGCGTATGCTCGCGATGCCAGACGAGCGCGTGCGATCGCTCGATCGCGCGCAGCGATTCCTCCGTTCCGGTCGCCGGCACACCGTACGGATGTCCGTGAAACGCTGCCTGCGTGGCGAGACGCATCGGATACCGGAACATGTCGTCGCGCGCAGCGATGACGTCGGAGATTGCGACGGTGCGTTCCGTCTCGAGCGCGTCGTTCTCGAATATCGGGTGCTGCGCGACATCGGCCAGCAGCGCGACGGCCGCGGCTGCATACGCGGTTGGCACCGAGATCGACCAACCGAAACTGTCCGATCCCACTGAACCGCCGACGCTGCCGCCCAACACTTCCGCCTCCTCGGCGATCTGCAGCGCGGTGCGGGTTGTCGTTCCCTTCTGCGCCGTGCGCACCATTAACGTCGTTAGGCCGCCACTGGCGTCGGTCTCTTCGCTTGCGCCGCCGAGCGCAAATACGCCTGCATGGACCAGTGGCGCACCAGCCTTGAGTCGGACGAGGATCGGCAAGCCCGAGCTGGCTTCGTACACGTGTACGCCAGCTTCCACGCGAACCCGTCGCACACCAGCGACGTTAGGCAGCGGCGCCGACGGCTGATACGGCGCGCCGGTTGGCAGAGCTTCCGGCCGGCCACGATCGAGCAGCTCGAGCATGGCACCAGAATTCTCCGCAACCGCCTCCGTACCGTTAGGCCGGTAGACGATGACCCCCGCCTGCTCCGGCATGAGGTACCGCGAGGCAACGTCTACGAGCTGGTCGGCCGCGGTCGTCAGTAGCCGCTCCACGTACCAGTCGCCCAGATGCCAATCACCGAGCGCCTCCCACTCGGCGAGATAGTTCGCCTGACCTTCCATATCCTCCAGTCGGCGCACCCATCGCGATTCATACAACCGCTTCGCTCGCGTGAGCTCGTATTCGCCAACCCCCTCTTCGCGCGTGCGACGCAACTGATCCCAGGTCGTGCGCGCAGCTTCCACGGTCGTCCCGGGCGGCGTTTCCGCGTGAACAACGAAGACGCCGAGCTCCGTTGGCGTGTAATCGTACGCGCTGATCGCGGAAGCCAGCTTCCGCTCGCGCACCGCCCGGTACAGACGAGACGCTCGCCCCGCACCGAGTACCATCGCCAACAGATCGAGAGCCGGTGTGTCGACATGCAGCGTGCCCGGCGTACGCCAGCCCATCGCCAGCTGCGTCTGACCGATGTCTCCCGTCATTTCACGGTACCGAAAGCCGCCGATGCCTTCCTCGTTAGGCCCTGGTGAGCGCTGCGGCATGCCGGCCGGCAGCTGGCCGTAAAGACGCTCGACCTCGCGCATCGCTTCGTCCGGATCCACCGCTCCAACGATCGACAACACGGTGTTGCCCGGATGATAGAAGTTTCGATAGAACCCGATCAGCGCGTCCCGCGTGAGCGCACGCAGTCCCGGCTCTCGGCCGATGCGCCAACGACGGATGCGATGCGTGTCGTGCAGGAGTTCGTAGAGCGTCTCGGTCGCGACGGCAGAAGGATTGTCGGCTTTTCGCTTCGCCTCCTGGATGATCACCTCGAGCTCGCGCGCCAATTCCTCCGAGTCAATGAGCGAATTCGCGTACGCGTCCGCCTGGACCTCAAGTCCCTGACGGAAACCGGACGAGGGGAGAACCGTGTAGTAGCTCGTGTGATCGTAAATCGTCGCTGCGTTCAGGTACCCCCCGACCGCTTTGGTTTGCTTTGCGATCTCGCCGACGCCGCGTGTCGGTGTGCCCTTGAAGTACATGTGCTCGAGCACGTGCGCGATGCCGA